>CACXFL010000028.1 GCA_902766925.1 uncultured bacterium
AGATATGTCAGCATATTCTCTTTTAATGAAAAAAACTTTAGAGCAAGATCCAAATATCACTATAAAACAAGATACCGTTACCGGTTGCATTCTAGATTCAGATACTAAAACTGTTAAGGGAGTAGAATGCAAGGTGTTTGGTTCTTTTTACGCTACTTGTACTGTGATAACTACAGGAACCTTTCTTAACGGTCTTATTCATATTGGAGACAAACGTTCGCAAGCTGGAAGGATGTGGGATGCTCCTTCTCTGGAGCTTGCATCCTATCTAAAAGATTTAGGACTAAGTGTAGGAAGACTTAAAACTGGTACTCCTCCTAGACTTAACGCAAGAACTATAAACTGGTCTGTGCTTGAAAAACAAGAATCAGATCCTGATATAATTCCTTTTAGTTATATGAGTGAAAAAATAGATCAGACACTTCTTCCTTGTTACATCACTCATACAAATGAGAAGACTCATGAGATTATTAGAAGTTGGTTTCATGCTTCTCCTTTATTTAATGGAAGTATAAAGGGAGTAGGACCAAGGTATTGTCCTTCCATTGAAGATAAAGTATTTAAATTTCCTGATAGATCGTCTCATCAAATATTTTTAGAACCTCAAGGAAGAAATACACTTGAGGTATATCCAAACGGTATATCTACTTCTCTTCCAATCGAGGCTCAAATATCGCTAGTAAACAGTATTAAAGGTTTGGAACAAGCCGAGATCATTAGACCTGGGTATGCTATCGAGTATGATTATGTAGATCCTACGGAACTAGGATCCACTCTAGAAACCAAAAAGATATCTAATCTATTTCTAGGAGGTCAGATAAATGGTACCACAGGTTACGAAGAAGCAGCAGCTCAAGGACTAGTTGCTGGAGCAAACGCCGCATTAAAAGCTCTTGGAAGACCTTCTCTTACTCTTCAAAGAACAGATTCATACATCGGAGTATTAATTGATGATTTAATTACTAAGGGTACACGTGAACCTTATAGAATGTTTACTTCTAGATCTGAGTTTAGACTATCGCTAAGAGAAGATAATGCAGATATAAGACTTACCCCCAAAGGACAAGAAGTTGGTCTTATTCCTAAAGAAGAACTTTGTGCTTTTAATAAAAGAAAAGCTGATATGGACCAAATTCTTAGTTTTATTAACACCACTTCACTCTCTGATATCGATGATGAATCAAAGAGTTTATCCCTACGATACGAATTAAATACCAATCCTAAGTTAGCTACTTTTATAAAACGTCCTGAAGTATCACTACTGGTTCTAAAACCTTACTCTGATTTTCTATCAGGTTTTTCTGATATAGTTTTAAGAAAAGTCGAGATAGATCTAAAATATCAAGGATATATTGCTAGATCTAATTTTTTAAAAGAAGATACTGAAACTCTTGATAAAATAAAAATACCCCAAGATATATCGTATAACACTTTCTCAGGACTAAGTAGAGAGGTAGTAGAAAAATTAAATAAATTCAAACCTCAAACCCTAGGTCAAGCATCTCGTATCAGTGGAATTACTCCAGCCGCAGTTCAACTCCTAGAGGTTATGATCAAAAAGAGTAATTCTCTCGAATTAAAACAATGATTTTTTTATCTCTTCTGGAAATCTTTTTTCAATTTCTGCATATTCAGTTTCAAACATATCTGGATAAAGTTTAGATAAAGTTCTTAAATTTTCTGCACATGATGCTCTTACTGCAAAAATTTCTTGAGAAGAATCTGCTTCAGCACAAGTTCTAAATTTATCAAATACAGCCTGAGCCTTAGTTTTATCAGCTTTAGCTTCACTCATAGATTCAGCCATATCATGAGCAAATGGTCTCAGTCTAGAATCTAGTACCAAAGAGTTATCTAATTTTTCTTTATACTCACTAGGATTTGGAGAACTATTAAAAGGTTTTTTATATTTTGAACTACCAACTCTGTTCTGTGTAGTAGTTTCTGTTTTTACATCATTTATTTCTTCTTGAGAGGGAATACTTTGTTCTGGAACTTCAACCTGATTCAAAGGAGTTATTTCTTCTTGAGATTGAATTTCTTCCTCAACTTGATCTATGACTTCTTTGGAACCTGGTTTCATTTTTAAAGCTACAATTACACACACCACAATTAAAACAACAATAACCATTAACATTTTTAACTTCATTTGGTTCTCCTTAGTTATTTAGCCTTATTCATCATAGCTTGACAGATCAGGGGTACCCTCAAAAATTTTATCTTTATTTATTAAAAACCTTTTATCATATTCTTTGGAAAGAAGTAGTGCCACCTGTCTTTCTTCTTCTGTACACGACAGACAATCTTGGTGTATCTTTTCTAAAACAATATAGCTTACAGCATAAGATCCCCAACTTAAATCATCACAAGCTCTTGCAGAATCATTATCATTACATTTTGCATGAATATATCCACATCTTTTATTCTCCTTAGTCACGGTAGAATTATCAGGATCTTCTATCAAATAACAAGCCATATAAGGATCTGGTTCTACAGGACAATCAGCATGTCTAGCTTCATGAGCTAGAATAGATATTCGTTCAACATCCGTCGTAGAACTATAGAAAAAAGCTGGTCCTGATACCACAACCCCGTGTCTAGAACTTTTTAATTTTATAACTTTACCATTACAAAGCACACGAGGAATACCTACTGAAGGATTACAAACTGGATACATCCACATCAGAGAATATCCTGCACCTATAGCTTTAGTTGCATCACCAAAACTTTTTTCCAATTCTTTTTCATCAATTGGAACAAAATATTTGATACGTTTATTAATAAAATCGTGTAAATAATTTATAGAATCTCCTCCAAAAAAACGTCTATACAGCTCATTTTCTGAGGAAAAACTCATTCTATCATATTTATCAAATAGCACTTGAACTACTGATTTTTGCGCTGAATTGAAACTATTAGATACATTTACAATCAGATTATCACTCTTAACCTCTGAATCTTTAACTTTCTCATCTTTATCATCTATTCTTTTACAAGAAGAGAGCATCAAAGATATAGCTACTAAACTTAACAAGATATTAAGGCATATTCTCACAACCACTCCTTCGATTTGATCCTAACCTTCATACTTCAACTATGATACCATACAATTTACAGGCGATGATAGTTTTTGTTTATATCAACTACTCTAATTAATTTCTTCCAACTGATACTCTCTAGAACCAAGTCCGATTTGTGCCCCATATTTTAACTGATGAAGTCCTTTACGAGATTCTATACGTTCTTTTAGTTCATCTACTTCTTTTTCTGGTAATTTATACACTAGATCAATAGATGCTTGATCTACTGCTACTATATCATCTGAGGCAAGAATTCCTATATCTCTTACTTTAGGTTCTTCAGCATAAGTTCCTACACAATCACAATCTATAGAGATTCTTCTAAGCACATTAAGATAGACTATACGAGGAGCAAAATGATCTACTACTGCCTTAGCAGATTCGACCATATTTTCCATAAAGCCTTCTCCCTTAGGCCATGTACCAATAGCTGTTACGGCATGTACTTGTTTTTTTCCTACTCTTCCATCGGCACATCCTATAGCAATATTTTTTATAGATCCACCGAACCCTCCCATGGTATGTCCTTTAAAGTGGGTAAGCACTATCATCGAATCATAATTTGCCAGATGTCCTCCCATTGATACCTCTTTAAAGTGTCTACCTCCTTTAACCGGGAAATTAACAGTTCCTTCTTCATCGAGGATATCCACTTTAGCAAACTCATCCCAACCATTAATATGAATCGTTTTTCTATGTTCTTCGGTAGTATAGCGAGCCCCTTTGTACAAGGTATTAGTATCAGCAAGAGTACTGTTAGGAACAGCATCATAGAGTGCTTTTACCATTTCACGAGGAATAAGATTAGGACCTTTAGGTTCTCCACTGTGAAATTTTATAACAACTCTACCACCAATATTTTTACTTACTTTAGAATATACTTTTAAGAGTCCTTCTGGACTAATATCCTGAGTAAAATAGACTTTAGAATGAAAAACATTTGGTTCATTAGATTTACCTGCATTTGATATATCTTCCAAACCAGATGAACTGATGGATGAATCGGATGTTTTTTTCAAGGAAAAATAACAAACACAAGCCACAAGGGTAGTTGCAACTACACATATTGGTATTAATATTTTTTTCACTCTCTACTCCTCTACTCATACAAATAATATTCACCAATATATTGAATCAAACTCTTATTTAAAAGTTAAGGAGAAAGACTTTATAATTTTATTACAACTAATAGTTAAGATTATTTTTGAAGAAAAACTAAAAAAAAAGACGTCCTAGATAAGACATCTTCTTTTTCTTAAATGGTCGGGGTGACTGGATTCGAACCAGCGACCCTATGGTCCCAAACCATATACGCTACCAACTGCGCTACACCCCGTCGACTCCCAATAAGTTAAAAGAAATAAAATAAAAAATCCAGTAAAAACTTATATTTTTTTTAAACCCCTGTTTCACTCACCTTATCCAAATTACGAGTGTTTACGGATATGGATTTATTTAAAGTTTCTCTCAAATGATTCACAACATTTGAATAACAAATGTAGGCATCATAAGGGCTTGTAAACGGATTAAAATACTTATGTACATCTCCATCGTTAAACCATTTTGTACACATATAGTAGAAATGATCTGAACAGAGAAGTTTTTTCCAAGCATAAATCAAATTCTTATTTCCACTTGCTTTAACTTCTGCTTCCAGAGAATAGACATACTCAGAAGCTGAACTTTGCATTGAATTTCCAAGCCATGCACTAAGATCCCTTTCAGAATCAGCCCAAGAAACAAACTTATCGCATTTAATCTTAGACACAGGTTGATATTTATCAACTACTTCAGATGGAGTAGCAAAATCAAAATCTCTTCTCTTTAAAATATAGGTTGGAAGGCTTTCTAAAAAATCCAGTATCCCTGTATCAGCTTTTTGATGTTCACCAAAAGTTTCATAGTCCATAAATAAATTTATAACTTCACCATTTCCAGCGATACCATGAATCCAGCTAGCATATTTTTCTGCAGTAAGCGGATAATCATTCCATGACTTATTTGAAAATCTAAAAGCTATATCATCTGATAGTTTATAATTCTTAAGAAGCAGTCCCAGTTTATAACATGGTTTAGGTTGATATACAAAATTAGGAGTTCTCCATCCAAGAAGTTGGGTTGCACCTTCTGCTAAAATTACCTTGTACCCCATCTGTTCAATATCTTTTGCTAGATGATCGTGATAGATAAGCTCAGTATTTCTAAAGCAGGTAGGTTTAACACCAAACAGTTTGTATATTTTTTCTTTATGTTCTTCTACTTCTTCTAAAAATTCTGATTTAGAATACAAATAAGACAAAGAGTGATAGTAAGTTTCCGAAAGTACCTCAACGCATCCAGTCGCTACTAATTTTTTAAAAGAGTCTAAAACCTCAGGAGCAAACCTTTCAAATAGATCAAGCACAACACCACTGAAAGAGAAAGCAACTCTAAATCTTCCAGAATATTTATTAATTAGTCTTAACAATATCTCATTAGCTGGAAGATAACAGTTAGAAGCAACTTTTTTTATTATAGTAGCTTCTGCTTCATCAGCTTCATAAAAAGCCGAACTACTACCTATTGAGAAAAAATCAAAGTCTTGCCTAAGCCTAAATGGTTGGTGAACTTGAAAATACATACAAACCGAAACCATACATCACCTTTTAAATGAAACATTTAACTGTTCAAAGAAAATCTGTCTCACCATAGTACTACAACGTAACTAGGCTACTGGCAAGAATAAAAACTACATATGATAATAAAGATCTACTATCTTACGAGCCGAATCATCCCAATCGATTTTTTGTAGCTCAGAAGCAATACTTTTTACCTGTTTTTTAGCTAGTTCTGGATCTGTCAACACTTTAATCATAGCATCTGCCATTTTTTGAACATCCCAGAAATCCACTTTTATAGCATTATCCAATACCTCAGATACCCCTGATTGTTTAGAAACGATAACAGGAACATCATAAAGCATAGCTTCTACAGGAGTCAGTCCAAAAGGTTCAGAAACTGAAGGCATAACAAAAAGATCACTCATTGCATACATTCTTTCCTTCTTTTCCCCACCCAAAAATCCTGTGAAGTGAAACCTATCTGCCAATCTGAGTTCAGCAATTCTGTCAATCATTTTAGGTAAAAGATCCCCAGTTCCTGCCATAACAAATCTAACATTTTTTACCTTATCAAGTACCAACCTTGCGGCTTCAATAAAATATTCAGGGCCTTTTTGCATCGTAATTCTACCTAAGAACAGTACAATTTTTTCATTTAAATTCTTAGTAATCTGATCACGTGTATATTGGGTTTGTTTAAAGATACCGTTATGAACTACTGTAACTTTTCCTGGCTCAATACCGTATCTTTCAATAATGGTTTGTTTTGTTCTATTACTTACAGCGATAATTCTATCAGCTTCATGCATCCCAAATCGTTCTATATCGTAGATATCTTGGTTAACATTTTGACCACTTCTATCAAATTCAGTAGCATGAACATGAGCTATAAAAGGTTTACCTGATTTTCTTTTTGCTTCTATAGCAGCTAAAAAAGTCATCCAATCATGAGCATGAATTACATCAAACTGTTCTGTACCACCTAAATATTTACCAACTATAGCAAATCTTCTAACTTCTTCCATAAGATTTGGACCATAATGTTCTGACATTGAAAATATCCCCAATGCATCAGATACATATTGAGCATGTTTTCTTCTTACATCTGCTAAGGTTTCTTCATAAGAATCGGAATCAATATAAGGTTTTAAAAGTGAGTCAACTTTAATAAGCTTTAACACCTGATCATCAAAACATACGTCTGATTCAGCAATTTTAACTTTCAACTGATTAACACCTATAACTCTAAGATGATCTACATTATATCCTTCTACAACCTTCGGTAAAACAAAAGTTATATCAATACCTAATTTAGACAAACTCTTAGTTAAGCCGTAACAAGCTGTACCTAAACCACCACTGATATGAGGAGGAAATTCCCACCCAAACATCAAAACCTTCATTTTATACTACCTCTTCAAAAAATCTAAACTTCTTATAAGTTCCCCTACACTCCAAGCCTGAGCAAAACATCCGTTAGGAAGGTACGGGTACTCAGCATCCATAATCTCGGATATATTCCATACCCCATATTCCATCAAATGCTTTTCAAGCAAAGGGAAAAATGTTTTTCTAACTTTTTTCACAGTTTCATCCTTATTCTCTGCCACCTTCAAACAGGCTTCTACATATGAACCTATCAACCAAGGCCAAACAGTCCCTTGATGATACTGAGAATCTCTCTCATCCTGATTTCCCCTATAATAAGGAGCGTACTTAGGATCTGCTGAATCCAAAGTACGTAAGCCATAAGGAGTAATCAAACAATCTTCAACTACTTTTACAACCGATTTTTGTTGTTCCTTGTTTAACATGGAATAATCAAGAGCTACCGCATATAACTGATTAGGTCTTACTGATCTATCTTTTCCAAACTCATTGACTACATCATATAAACATGATCTTTCGTAGTTCCAAAATTCTTTGGTAAAGTTAGCCTGGCATAAATCCTTGGTTTTTGCAATCCTAGACTCGGCTTTCATTCCAGCTTTTTCTAAAAGTTCAAGATAGAAGCAGAGCATATTATACCAAAGAGCATTTATCTCAACCGCAAATCCATGTCTTGAAGTTACAGGATGTCCCCAAGCCATAGCATCCATCCAGGTTAGTTGAGTTTCACTTGTCCCTGCCCAAAGCAATCCATTTTCTTTTATAACTACATACGGAACCTTTCCATCAAAATAGGCATCAATCATTTTTTTCATTATAGGAAGAAGTTCTGTAATAATCTTTTGATAATTTCCTGTCTTTTTTCCGTATTCTTGAACCGCTCTAAACCACAGCAGTGCTGCATCTATAGAATTATAAGACACGTTAGATCCACAAAGGTAATTAGGAATCAGACCGTCTTTTTCATATTTAGTATAAGATTTAATGATATCAAATCCAACATCAGCTCTATCATTATATATTGCAAGTCCCAAGATAGCTATGAAAGTATCTCTACCCCACTCTTCAAACCATGGGTATCCTGCTATAACGGATTTTTCTCCCCTGTAGTTTTCTATTATAAAATCCGAAGCTACATATCTAAGAATAGCCTCTGATTCATCGTTACTAATTCCCTTACAATGATCAAACTCTGCTTTTCTTCTAGTAGCTTCCTTATCAAATAAAACCTCTAGATCATTACCCTTAAATTCTTCAGTACTAGCAGAAAAGATAACGGCCTTTCCTTTTTTCAAGTTGAGTTCAAATACTCCAGGACAAAACAAATCCTCTACGTAATCGTAACCTCTTCCTTTTTCTACTTCATACTCAAAATTTTTGTACCAATCAGGTCCTGGATAATACTGACACGAAGGAGTTACTTTAAAATAGGTTGAAGGAAGACCTTGGTAACAAGAAACTTTATATGAATCCGTATCCTTATTAGCAAAAGTTCTTACCTGTAAGAAATTATTTTCATGAGATAGGGCATGAAGTTCCTTATAAGATAAAAGAGGCCTAAGATGTAAAAGAGCATCATCTCCTTCCAACAACTCATATCTTATAAGAACCGTATTTTGTTTATATAACATCTGTATAGATTTTTGAATTACTCTTCCATGAACCTTAAAGGTAAAACAAGGGAAAAGTCCTACATCTACACTTTCTAAGTATCTTAGCCCTTCCGACATTGGAGAGCCCAAATATTTACTGAGATTAAGATAACACTCTTGATCTCCAATTTTCAAATAATCATCAACTTTAGATAAAAGATTAAATCTTCCAAACGAAGTAGGAACAGTTAAAAATGAATGATATTTACGAGTGTTACAACCAAGAATAGTTCCACAAGCAAAACCTCCAAGACCATTAGTTTCCAACCACTCTTGTTTCAAAGCATAATCTAGATTACAACATTCATGTTTATCAAATCTACGTCCCAAGCTCCTCCTCCGACTTTTTGACTATCTTAGGATACTAAAACTTATCAAACACCTATAACGAATTAATAAGTATATTAACACATTATATGAGTCATTTATACTCTACCGCCAAAAAATAGAAGATCTATTTTTTTGAAAAAAAAACAAAAATCGTAAAAAAAAAGAAATTATTAAAGTAAATCCCTGAAATAACCCACATTATAAAAATACTTAATTTATTTCTTCCATTGATTCTAGTCAATGGAAGAAATAACAAATCCGCCCTTAAAACTATCTCCATCTATTGGCTTCGATATAATTACCAACTTCAGCTTGTCCTTCACTGGTTTGTGAATAATAAGTATATCCTTTAGCATTAAGTTCTGAAAGAAGTCCCAACCAGTCTGAATGATTCCAAGAATAACGATTTTGTAACCAAGAATTCAAATACTCTGTAGGGAAGGTTTTAGTTTTACAACTTGATGTTGTATTTGTTGTTGATGCAGTCGCAGTACTTTTACATCCACAGGCTTTTTTAGTAGTAGCAGCACCTGCTAACTTTGTTGCTCTTTTACAGGTAGTTTTTTTTGTTGTTTTTGCAGTTTCCATACTTTCTCCTTATATTCTTATAATTAATAAAAAATGTAAGTGTTTTATAATTTGTTACAGTACATCCTTATGGTTTAATAGATTAACCACTTTACTAAAATAAATCAAACTTTTTTGTTGCTATTCATAAAACTTATAGTTTTCTAGACAAATTGTTAGAAAACCTATTATTTAAGGATTTTAAATACCTTACTTTCACATGGTTTTAACGTGATATAAACAGGCTCTTGAGCATTAACTTCTGTAGAATACCCCATTAACAGTTCATCCATTTTAACATGTGATGGATCCTGGAACTTCATTTTAAAGGTATTAAAATGAAGTTCTATACTCTGTTCTTGATTTGAATCTAGATTCGCAAGCAACAAAAATCCTAGATAGTTTTCACTACTTTCTTCATCTTGATTATCAGGTGCAGTTCCAGATCTAACAGCCGATAAAATAGCATCATGTCCTCTATCTACAAATAAAAGATTAGATCCAGTTTTAAACTCCTTATAAGACATCATTATACTATTAACCTTAGAGATAAAATCAGTATAATCTATCCCCGTATCAAATTTAAGATTAGCGTTCTGATTTATAAAAGGTACCTTATGCGGAGCTCCATATTCTACCCCCTGAACCATTCCTGTGTATCCAACAGAATACAATGCGGCAATAACATACCTAGGAAGGGTGGAACGAACATCACAGAACTCTTCTGCGGGAGTTCCACTATCATGGGAATTAATAGGATAAAAGTATCTCATCTTTCCATACATTTGATGAAGATATTTCAGATGAGACCTTACCTGAGGAGTAAACTTAGCACTCCAAGATGTAGTAAGTAAAAGATTTAACCCAAGATCTAAAGTTACTTGTTTAATTCTATCTTCCCCAGCAAAAAACTCCGCTAATATCAGTATATTTGGAAACTCTTTTCTAAGATGATGCATAACAAAACTTATAAATCCAGAGTTACTACTGTGGAAATTATCCAAACGTACCATACCATTAGTATAGGCTGCATAATTAGCCCAAAACAGTACATAATCTTTCATGTACTCCCATATTTCTCTTTTAACACGTTTATTAGGATGATCATAATTTATAAGTAATAAATCTTCCCATTTATACCACAGATTATGATCTCCCCAACCAGCCCTTTTTAAACCATCATCTTCTGTAGAATCAGGTTGAATCCAATTAGGATTTGTAATAGCTATCTGACTTGTCACCCCTACATGATTTACAACAAGATCTATACAAAGTCCCAATTCTAACCTTTTTGCTTCTTCTACAAATTCCTCAAACTGCTCTATATTCTCCCTTGTATCTCCAGGATTATTATACTGATCATCAGGCTTAAATAGATATTTAGCAGAATAAGGACTTCGGGATCCATCCATAGCAGTCAAAGGCAAAAGATGAACAAAATTAAATCCCATAGCTTTAATCTTAGCTAGCTTTTCCTTCCAATCATTATAGGTACCAGATTGATTAGGAATCAATGTATAAATTCTAGCAGATTCTGAATTTTTAGGTTCTGCAAATAAGTAGCCAAAAGGACCGCTATCCCAAAACCAACTCTCTCCGTTATCCAGAGAGTACTTGATTTTCATTTTAAAGATACCACTTCCTTTTATCTGAACATATGTTTCATAAAACCTATCAGACACCTTCGTAAAAGGTACCAGTCTCCATTTATCATAATCATCATAAGAGGTGGAAATATTTGTGTGAAGCATCACTAAAACATTAGGGCCTACATCTTCATTAAAATGCATTTGAATATGGTAATTTTGACCTTCTCTAACCCTTGTAAAATTATCCTTACCTGTAGCAAAAGATTTAGACAATATTCCTGCATTTGCTATTTTTATCTTATGAGGAACTAACTCTGGAATAGGTTTTCTTTTAATCAATTACCACCTCTTTTTTAAATACTATTTTCTATCTATAACTACTTCTTTTCCCCTAATTTTTATAACATCTACGAGCGAACTAATCACTACTACAGACTCAACTCAACACCCAAGGTTCCATATTTAGAATTATAATCTCCTTTATGTTTACCTTTAGCCATTTCGTAATTAAATGCAGCATAAGCACTAAACATAGGAATAATCGAGACTTTAAATCCTCCTGCAAAACCATATCCAGGTTTAACAGATATTCCGGTATAATCTATATCTTGCCATGGAATAAATCTTACGGTAGCAAAAGGAGTTATAACAGGAATGAAAGGAATCCAAGCTGACACACCACAGGTAATTTTACTATAATCAACATCCTTATTCCCTTCATCTAGATCTAGTTCAAGATTATGTAAGGAATAGGTCAAATCAAAAGCCAACGGTAAGAGTGGAATTACCTGAAAGAGTACTTCAAAATCAATCCCAGATTCTTTAGCTATTTTTGTACTATCATCATAAAGATTACCAAACGAATAACCTACTCTAAGATCTACTACTGAGTAAGCAGATTTAGGCATCACGAATCCAACACAGATAACACTAAACAATACTACAACTAAACCATTTCTGATACTTTTCATATAAATCCCCTTATAAAAACATAAACATAAATATCTTATACTTTTAAAAACTATCTTACTTCTGTTAAACCTAATTGATCCCTAACTGTATTATAATCTGTTTTCAAAGGATAAACCTCAAATCCTTGTTTATACAAAATATCCGAAGCTTTCTGAGCTCTCATTCCAGATCTACAATGTATATAAATTACTTTATTAGTAGGTAATTTTTTCAAATTTTTCTTCTCTAAAAGTTCTCCTAGAGGAATATGAACTGCTTCTTTAAAATGAGATTCTTCCCATTCACTATCTTCCCTTACATCCAATAAAACTGCTTTTTTAGTCTTTATAAGACGAGCTATCTTATCCGTATCACTTTCTGTTTTTTCTTCTCCACTACTTTGATCTTCTGAAAGTAGTCTTTCTATTTCTAATTTTAAAAGATTATATTTTTTACCTCCAATAAATCTTCTACCATTTAGGTATATCACAGGAGATCCACTGATACCAAGACTATCAGCAACTACCAGATCTCTATTTATAGCTTCTTTTATTTCCTTTGAGATTCTACAACTATCTATCTGCATATCGTTAAGTCCTAGCTCTTTTGCCCACAGACTTAGATTCTCACTATTAATCTCAGTTCTATTTTCAAACAATTTATCATGATACTCCCAGAACAATCCTTCTTTTCCGAGGCATCTTGCCATCATAGCTGCTTCACAAGCATACTCATGATATTTTCCCCTTACTTTAGAGTTACAGTGAGAATCTACCGGATAGTTTTTATATATAACAAGTATTTTATCTTTCAGTTCATTCAAATCAGTTTTTATAAAATTATACAGCTTAGCACATCCTGCACATTGAAAATCACTAAAAACTATCATCTGTACCTTTGCATTATCATCCCCAGATCTAAAATCATTGGTGGGATTCTTATTATCTTTTTTATTAATTTGAATACTTTCAATTTTATCTGAAAAAGCAACTTCAACAGCAGTGTCTTCCTTTAGAGCCTGAGCTGGAGTTTGAGCTTCCCCACTAGATGAATTAAAGAAAGCTAAGAATCCTAGTATACAAGCCACCACCAACACGGTACTAACTCCCCCTCCAAACAATACATCCTTTATAAATTCCTTGATACTCCTTGGTTTTGGAATAGTTTTACAAAACAACACCACTATCAAAAATTGAATAGCACACAGAGTATATATAGTCATACAAGATGGACACATTGCTCCTATTATGAATTTAGAGATAGCACCATATATAATAGATACTCCACATCCTATCAAGGACATCACAGCATAAGTATGTATCCACTTTTTATTACTTTCCTCGTTTTTGGTTCTAACACTCATACCTGCTAGAGCCAGCATTGATAGGAAAAAACCTACTCCAAACACTCCCAAAGGAATTCCAAATATCTCACTATATTTGGTCATAACTACCGTATCACAACTAAACTTATCATTAATATTACAGAAGAAATCAGTACTTCCATTTGTCTTTAACTCTATATGATGAGCTATGGAATAAATACAAACAACAATACCTACCACAGCTACGATCACAGCCAGTACATTTCTTATATTTCTTTTACAGCTTGTCACTTTCTCCCCCCACAAATCTTTATACAACCTAAAAACAGGCATAACTCAGTGTATTTTCAGTTTTATTTCAAAACTTCCCTCAGACCAAAAATCACCTCTACTCAATTAGTATAAGTGAATATCTTCTATTTGAAAAGTTTTTCTCATCCTTCCTATATTAAAGTCTAATCTGTAACAAATTAAAAGTATTATCTTTTTTTTATTCTAAAGATCGGTACATAAATTGCTTCTATAAGGATAGTGGAATTTTTATTAAGCTTACTCACTTACTTCTTTTGAGGTGAATGTTATGTTCAGAACTTATAGATTGTTGATACTTGTTCTAGTAAATTTACTAGCGTTATCTATTATATCTTGTGGTTCAAACTTATCTCATACATCTGAATCAAATTCCGATCTATACGTAAAAATAGTAGATGATCTATCAACGATATATGTAGGAGCAAATAGTGCTTCTAGTTTAAAATTCTGTCTAGCATCTGAAAAATGTGATCCAGAAAATAATGCTGATGAAGTAAAAAAATTAGATGGTATAACCATATTTAAACTATCTAACGAAAATAAATTTAATTATCTATCCCTTCAATCTTTCGATAGTAATGGTATTCAATTAGCTGAAAGATTTCTACATTTTACTACTAAATCCACAACTGAAATATCTAATTGGAATACTCTTTTGGTATCTGGAGATGGATCCATATCTGCTTTTGATAACGCTGTAACAAAGATGTCATCAATCCTTACTGAAAGAGGAAAAATTACCGACCCTAAAAAAATGCTTGCTAGAAGTGGTAGTAACCGAGCTACAGTTTCTTCTATTCAAGACACTCTAACTCAAGATTCAGTTAATACTGATGCTTGTTTTATATTTATGACATCTCACGGATCAAGGGGTATGGGATTTTATTTAAATACTACGACTACCCAATATCTAACACCTATTAAACTAGCTTCAATGTTAGACATTGCTTGTATGAATAAACCTACGATAATACTCGTATCTGCTTGTTATTCAGGATTTTTCTCTGATACCCAGGCTCTACGCAGAGATAATGTAGCAATTCTTACAGCTGCAGCTTCTGATAGAACTTCGTTTGGTTGTGGAGTTGAAAACCAATACACTTACTGGGATAGTTGCTTAGTTGATAACTATGAAAAATCTTCAACAATCGATGATCTATCTCAAAATATTCTATCTTGTATAAAAACTAAGGAAAATGCTTCCTACGGTAATTTCTCCAACCCTCAAACCTTTATAGGAGAAAAGATGAAAGGGTTTGTTCTACCTTAATCATAGATTAATTATAAGATATAAAGATATTTAATAAAACAAATAAAAATTAGGAAAGATTACAAAAATCTTTCCCAATTTTTATTTATTTATCTTTGTCAATATTTTGACTCCTTTTTTTATATTCAATTTAGATTTATAATTAAAGTATAGGATTATATTTATCAGGAGAGTATCTATGGAACGTTGGTATTCTATAGTTGAGTACGCAAGAAAATTTAACCTTTCTGACATGACCGTAAGAAGAAGAATAAAAAACGGTAAACTTCAAGCTGTCCTTAAGGAAGGAAAGTATTACATTCCTATTTCTGCCTCACAACAGATCTCTAATGAAAAAGAAGATAGTAGATCTCAATCTCAACCTGAAATCGAAGTTAGAACTCAGGCAGGAATAAGATCTGAGACTTCAGTTACACCAATATCTGGTTCAATTCCAAACTCATCTTATTCTAATTCATTTCAATCTTCTAAAGTACAAAACCTCTCTTCTATTACAGAATCCCAAGAAAGTTCAAAATCTTATCTAAAACCTTATTCACAACCAACATCTTCTTCTCCTCTAAGATCCACCCCTATAAATACTTCGGACTATAGATCTACTTATCAGGATATAAATAAGTCTCGTCTACATCCAACCAGCGATAAACAGTACAAAGAACCTTCATCTTTTACACCTGGTTATGATACCCTAGTTCAACAATTTAAAAGATTTGAAAAAATCCTAGAAGATTCTTATACCTCAAAGATAAATCAGTTAGAATCTGAACTAAAGGTTCAAAAACTTGAAAATGCTAACTTAAGACAACAAGTAGAAGATCTTCAAGTTCTTATTAAACTGATTGAAAAAAGAAAATAGAATAAATCTTTCTTTCACACAATCTATAATCTACAATTTACAGTTCATCATTCTATAGACTACAGTATTTTATTATCTAGATCTTTTCAAATTAATATTTTCAACAAAAGATTTATTATATAAACTATATGTAGTAGTTAGATTCATATATCTATAGTCCTATTTATATCTTTTAAGAGTAGTGATATGCCTTCTTATAATAATGATAGACCCAAAAACCGTATATCAAGAAACCGTATAACAAACAGGACCAAGGTTTATATAAAGAACCGTCCACCCAAAATAAACAGGAGTTGGGCTAGAAAAGAGCCCTTCTATTATAAACTCATAAAAATTCTTATAATCTGTTTACTATCTATTTTCCCTATATATACCTTATATGATGTATTTAAAGACAGTATCCAAACAATACTTGCAACAACTACTCTTCCAGCTTACACTCTATCTCAAAAAGATTTAGATGAAGATAATGCTTATTTAAGTATTAAAAGAAATATTCAAAAACATTATCTGTCTTATGATAAATACGTACCTATTGAAAACATTTTCTTTACCAGTAAGGATGCGCCTTTATATCCAGCTATAAAAAAAGTATGTGGGGATTCTTCCATGTTATATGTTTATCTTTCTCTAAAATTTAAAATTCCTCTTTTAGGTTTTTTTACAAAAGATATATGTAGTCCTTTAAAATTAGATATCAAATAAGACAGGATGGAGCTTTTATGAAACTCACCTCTTCTATATTTTCTCTGGTTTGTCTACTTTTATTATTTACAGTTACTTCATGCAGAACTACTTCCTTAAATTTAGAGAAAAGAAAAGCTTCAGGTTCTTCAAAAGATTCTAGTACTATTATTTCCCAACCTGATTCCGATAAGGATTCATCTAGTTTATCTTCATCTTCATCAGAATGTTTTAGTTTAGATTCTTCAGGTGTAGATCAAAATATTTGTAACCTCGAAGCTCTGATAATACAAAAGACCAATGAGTACCGTGAGCAGCAAGGATTATCAAAACTAAAAACCAACAAAGCTCTCTCATATGCTGCCAGACAAGCTACTACCACCAATCATTCTACTTGGACTGCTCATAGTGGTTTTCCCAACCAAAGAAACCAAACACTATCTCAATGTCACGGTAAATCTGGATCTGATAGTAATGAAATTAGATCTCTTACTGGAGAAAACTGGGCCCAATACTACGAAACAGGATCTTTAGAATCACTTGCCTCTGGTTTTGTTAACATGTGGATAAATAGTTCTGGTCACAGACAAAACATGATCGGATCCCATACATATATAGGAGTAGGAGTTAGTAAAAGTGGTTCTAATTACTACAGTATTCAACTCTTTGCTAGATAACTTAATTTATTTATTCCCTTCTATTTAGGATTTACATTCAAGTTCAGTTTGTTAGTATAAACTGATGTTTATCTATCTATTATTTTAGATTACGAAGGGGGTAGTTATGACTGATACAAATGAAATAACGGTATTTGACAAGATCATATCTAAAGAGATTCCAGCTCAAATTGTTTATGAAGACAATGACGTACTTGCTTTTAATGATATCTCTCCTCAAGCTCCAATTCATGTATTAATTATTCCAAAATGTAAACGTAGGAATCTTAATCAACTTGTAGAATCTGGATCTGACTCCGAGATTGTAGCTTTATTTAAGGGAGTAGTAAAAGTTGCTGAAAAGCTTGGACTGAAAGAAGGAGGATATCGAATTATATCTAACTGTGGTACTCAAGCCGGTCAAACAGTAGATTATCTTCATATACATCTTCTTGCTGGAAAAGAACTTGGTTGGTCTCCAGCATAATATTTGGTTACATTGTTTAGCATAATAAAAAAAGAAAGTAGCTATATTATCCATATGACTACTTTCTTTTTTATTTACAAAAATAACCGATAAAAATCAAAAATATCTTTATCTACAGAAAAGATACTTCTCTTATTTAGTTGTTGTAGCTTTCTTAGAAGTTCTAGTTCTTGTTTTTGCTTTTACAGTTGTAGTTTCAGTTTTAGTACCAATTTTTTTAACTGCGTTAGCTAGCTTTGAAGTATTTCTTGCTACTGTATTTTTACGAATAATACCCTTACTAGCAGCTTTAGCTAAAGTAGATTGAACCGTTTTAAATAAATCAGTTACACTGGAAGCATCTGTAGCTGTATCTATAGCTGAACGTAACTTCTTCATATATGTCTTTACCCTAGACATATAAATTCTGTTATTGTTTGTTTTTCTAGCGTCACTACGAACTCTTTTCTCTGATGATTTATGATTAGCCACTTATCTTATTTCCTTTCCAATATAAAACCAAAATACTCTGTTAAAAATTCTTCCAAAATACTTATCTAAACAACCCCAAATCCAACTCGCCACTTCGTTCATTTTTCATTGCAAAAACCGCTGCTCTATCAACTACATCATTTCTTGTGAAAATATATCTTTTCTCATCCGACTCACCAAGACAACCCATCACGTCTTTTACAATTTCTTCCGACTCATAGGTAAAATTCTTAGTGTTCGTATCAAAACTTCCATCCGACTTTTTAGTATGGGAAGGAAGCCATCTCATCTTCACTTCATGAAGCTCCACAAGTTCCCAAATCCTCTGCCATAAATCCTGGTTCTTTACCGGTCCTCCGTCTTTTCTTTTCCAACCATTACTAGCCCAGCTAACAAAAGACCTATCATCAACCATACTAACCAGAAACTTACTATCAGAAAAAACCCAAACCTTACAAGCTTCCTTTAACTGAGACAGGCCGCCAATAAAAGCTTCGAGTTCCATTCTGATATTCGTCGTTTGCTTACTAAAACCTACGAACAACTTTTCTTTGTCCTGGTACCCTAAAAGAGCTGCCCATCCTCCCTTACCAGGATTTCCGGAACATGCCCCGTCAGTAAACAAAACAACACTTTTCACCTATTTACGACCTTGACGTTGTTGTCTAACTTGTTCCATTTTTCTTTTCATACGAGCTTTTTTCTTTCTTTGAGCTCTTTTTCTTAGAACAACTGCCGTTAATCTGTTATCACCACGTCCCATAATATTCCTTCCTATCCCTCTACTTATTTAACTTTGATACCTTCTGCTTTCAGTACTTTATCCAAACCAAGTTTATCAATCGTTCTTATAGCAGATGTAGACAACTTTAAAGTTACCCATTTATTCAAAGCTGAAGACCACAATCTTTTCTTCTGTAAATTAGGAAGAAATCTGTGTTTTGTTTTGATGTTAGAGTGAGAAACTCTGTTTCCAACCAAAACACCCTTCTTTGTAATTTCACAACATCTAGACATAACCAACCCTTAAAACATAAAATCTAAATATAAAAAATATATCTACAAAAAATAAAAACTTAAATCTTAAAAGCACAAAACTATTCTTCAGATCCACCTTGTGCTTCTGTGTTTTCTACAACTGTAGCTTCTTCTACTTTAGCAGAAGTATTTTCTGCATCCGCAGCACCAGCTGATGCTTGAGAACTAAAACCTGTGTTTCTTCTAGAAGCTGAAGCCATCATTTGTAGAGCTGCTTCTACTGCTACATCTTTTTCTTGAAGGTGAGCAACAGAAAATGGAAGAAGTGCGAGATATCTTGCTCTTTTTACTTCTTTAGTAATAAGTCTTTGTTGCATAGCACTAGCTCCGGAAACTCTACGAGGTATAATTTTCCCTCTATCTGTTATGAATCTTTTTAATAGATCCGGTTGTTTGTAATCTATTTCAACATTAGTATCTAACAATCTTTTTTTACGAAAAGAAAGTTTACGTTTTCTTCTAACAAAACTCATCTAAAACCTCCAAAGCGTACACCTACGTACAAACACAACTAAAAAGTAAAAGTATACTACATCTTAGCTTCTATCAAGCAAAATCATATCTTTTTACAAACGAAAAACACATAGAACCTGAATTCTATCCCAGGCTCTACAAATTTACCAGTAAAAATTGAACAAAGAAATATCATTCAAAACTAGATCTATTTTCTTATCTTGAAGATTTTCCAGACATCATATAAATACACATATATGTACATACTTCAATAAAAAAATTAAGCTAATTTCCATTGAATACATTTAAAGATCATATATGAATAAAAAAGAATCAGATAAAGAGTTCCTTTACTATTTTGAAGTAGCTATTCCTACTCCCATACACGCTACATTTACCTATTCTTACCATGAACAAATTCAACCAGGAAGTAGAGTAAGTCTAACTTTTGGAAAACAAAAACTTATAGGAGTTATTCTAAGGCAAATAGAAAGACCTATTGTCGATTATGAGATAAAAAAGATAACTTCTCTTATAGACGATTCATCACCAATTCTTTCAAAATCTCTAATAAACATAGCAACATGGATTAGTTCTTATTATTTTGCTCCTATAGGTGAAGTGATAAAAACCATGATTCCTATAGGACTTAATGTAAAAAAAGATAACTCATACATCCTATCCTTTGAGTCTCTTTCCATAGTAGAACAAAACGAAACATATAGATCAGTACTTCTTCCTTTATTTTATAAAAGAATAAAACCTAAAAAGAGAAAGAAAAAACAAGAGGATAATAATCCTGTGAACTCTTCCACATCGGCTTCTTCTGATCTATTCCAAGACTGTACCTATAAGTTTTTATCCGAGAAAGCGATTACAAAGCAGACTTTATTAAAAAACATACCCTCTAAACTGTTTGATGAACTTATAAGAAAGAAAATACTCATACCAAGACAGTATATTCAAGAAGCAAAACTAAAACACAATTTCTCATCAACTGATATATCTCTTAGTTCAAAACCACTACCAAATTACAAGGATCCAGGATTTAAATTAAGTGATCAACAACAACAAGCTATTGATACGGTACTTAGTAGCCAAGAGGCTCAAACCTTTTTACTATTTGGAGTTACAGGATCTGGGAAAACAGAAGTATTTCTCCAACTTATAAAACATTTTCTAATAGATCCCGAATTTTCCACTGAGCCTTTTCCCTCCCAGGTACTGATTCTAGTACCAGAGATATCTTTGACTCCACAGATGACCAGTGTATTTGAATCAAGGTTTGGATCCACAGTATCAGTAGTTCATTCTGGGATGAGTGATACTAAAAGATGGCAAGCTCTTGAAAATATAAGAACTGGGCAAACAAGAATTCTTATTGGAGCTCGTTCCAGTATCTTTGCTAACTTTCAAAACTTAAAACTTATTATTGTAGATGAAGAACATGATTCAAGTTACAAGCAAACTACTGGAGTTACCTATAACGCCAGAGATATTGCAGTTCTTCGAGGAAAGCAAGAAGCCATTCCTACACTTTTATCAAGTGCTACACCTTCCTTAGAATCTTACTACAATGCTCTCACTGGAAAATACAAGCTAATAACCATGCCTGATAGAATTCCGGGAGCAACCCTACCCGATGTAAAACTTGTTCAAAAGAAAATATCTTTTAGCTCAGGTAGTTTATTTACAAAAGCTAACACTATTAAACAATCTGAGGGTAAGGAAGAGTACATAGATCCAGTTATAATGGAAGCTTTAGAAGAAAATTATGCTGCAGGTAATCAATCTATTATCCTTGTAAATAGAAGGGGATATGCCTTCTACCTAATGTCAGCTACCTCAAAATCTCCAGTAACCTGTCCTAACTGTAGTATCTCTCTGACACTGCATAAAAACTCTGAGTCTTTGAAATGTCACTACTGTGATTTTTCAATAAAACTAAAGGATTTTACAAAGATGTATCCTAACGATAAGTTTATAATCATAGGATATGGTAGTGAAAAAATAGAACAAGAACTAAAAACTAAGCTTACTGATTGCACTATAGAAAGACTGGACTCAGATACCACTAAAACAAAAGGCAGTCTTGAGGGAATCCTGGAGAGGTTCAGAAATGAAACAACTGATATTCTTGTAGGAACTCAAATGCTTGCTAAAGGACATGATTTTCCCAAAGTATCAGTGGTAGTTTTGTTGGAAGTAGACCAGATTATGAATATGCCTGATTTTAGAGCAGGAGAAAAGACTTTCCAACTTTTGGTTCAAGCTTCAGGTAGAGCCGGAAGATCTTCCACTCCAGGAACCGTTTATCTTCAAACCTTTAGGGTATCTCATCCAATCATAAAAAAAGCTTTGGCTCATGATTATTCTTCCTTTGCCAAAGAAGAACTTCAGTTTAGAAAATCATTTGGTTATCCACCCTATTCAAGGATGATTCAGGTAGAACTTTTATCTGAAAACCATTCAGTATTACTGGAGTTTTGTTCTAAGATATCTAATCTTTTGCAAGTTATTTTAAATTCTAATCCACACCTTAAGGAAGGATCAAAGGTAGTGGGACCTATTACCCCAGGACTTGAAAGGATTAATACCTTGTACAGAAAAACCATACTTTTTACCTCAAAAGATCCTTTGATAAGAAAAGTGGTACAAAAATTATATGAATTTTATATGAATCAGACTAGTTACAAAAATAAAATTAAGTTTAGAGTAGACGTAGATCCTCAAAGTTTGTTTTAATATAAATGGTTGTTTTTTATTATTGAATTGTTGTACGG
>CACXFL010000029.1 GCA_902766925.1 uncultured bacterium
TATCTAAGGGTGGATTTAGTTAAAAATAATTATCTAAGGCATCTTAAAGTTGCTGAACAGTTAAAAGAAGATTGGAATACTTTAAAAGAAGTAAGTGGAGAAGATAGCTCGTCTCTTTTTGAAAATCCAGATTATGCAAAAATTCTTTCGAGATTTAGAGTTCTTCCTGGAAGAAGTAAAAAACCAGTTCTTGGGTATTTTTATCCTATTGAAGATGAAGTTATGTCTCAGAGTAAAATTAAAAAGATTGCAGGATCTATAATGGGGCATAAACAGTACATAGAGTTTCCTAAACTTCCTGGTAGAGCCCTGAATCAGATGGATGTAGATTCTATTTGGGGAGAAGGATCCTTGTTTTCATCTAAGGTTGAAATAGATCTTTCTCAGGTAAAAATTGAAGGATATCTGTCTGTAGGAATTCTATCGAAGATAAAAAAACGTTTGGAAGAACGTTATGCAGCAACTATTAGTTTAAATACCTCATATGATCTAGCAAAATATTTCCAACACCATGATTTTAGAATAGCTGTTGGATTAGAATATTTAGTAAAACTATGTAAACTTATGGGAGTATATTCTCCGGTAGAGCCAGTATTATCTTTTCCTCTAGGATCTAATGTGGTAACCCTAGCTGAGATAGCTAAAATCTATCAGACTTTTATAGATGGAAAAACATATACCTTCTATAAACAAGGACCAGCTAATCAACTTAATTATATAAAGAGGATAGAAGATAGAGATGGAAACGTGTTGTTTGCTCCAGTAAGGGAAGAACACCAGTTAGTAAAATCTGAGTTTGCAGAACAGATGGGACAAATTCTTAAAAAGGTTGTAACTCATGGAACAGGAAGACGTGCAAGAAGTGAGCTTCACCTTAATCCAGATGATACTTTAAAGAAAGCTATAAGAATTCCTTCCTATGGTAAAACAGGTACTACTAATGATTATGTAAATGCAAGTTACGCAGGATTTTTACCATATCCTACTAAAAAACATGCTCAACTAGATCCTCTTCAATCTCATGTTATAGCAACATATGTAGGTTATGATGATAACATACAGATGAGAAAAGCAGGATATAAGGTAACAGGTAGCCAAGGAGCTCTTCCTGTTTGGACAGATTTTGCTAAGGGTATAATAGAGGCTACTAACTACAGAGATTTTTTCGATGTATTAAATCTTAAAGATATTTATGCAGGACAGTGGAGTGAGGTTCAACCAAAACATACCCATGCTGCTAAAATTGATTTAGCCCGAGGTCTTCTTTTAAGAACTGCTCAAGATTCTGATGTAGAAACCTTTTCTACTACAAACTATGATGTTACTGGAGAAGAGTTTGAAGATGAATTTAGTCTTGAGGCTGTTAATACCTCTATTGTCTATTTCCCTAAAGGAGGAGAGTTAGGATCTTATAGACAGGTATCTCCATTTGCTGAAAAAGAAGAAGAAGGAGTTTTGGTTCAAAACGTAGAGTTTTCATCTGAGGTTGAACAAGATGCTTCTTCAAGGTTCTTGATAGATAATGATCTAGTTTCTTCGGTTCCTTCTCAAGATGGAAAGAAAAAACAGGATTCAGAAGCACTGTTTGAAGAAGATGATAGTGAGGATGGAGTTCAAAAAGAATCTCCTAGGTATAATTCAGAAGATTTGTGGTAGATTATCTTAAACTAGGTTAGAAAGGATCTTAGGATGAGAATCGATTATAACATTTATGATGATTCTATCCTTCTTGATGCTTACGCTACTGACTTAAATTATTCGTATTTATCGTCTGGTAGTTTAACTAGATTACTACCATCGGATAAATCCTTAACCCATAGATTGATACTTCTTTCTTCTATGATAAAAAAAAGCTGTACCGTATTAAATCCTCTTATCTCATATGATACTATCAGTACTTATAATGCCTTAGTCAGTATAGGAGTAAGATCCTTGATTCAACTCGTAAAAGAAGATGGAAAAATTCAAAATATTTCAGATGGACTAAGTTGGATTGATCCTGATTCTCTAATAAAAGTAGTAGAAAACAAAGGAGAAAAAGAAAAGATAAGAATTATTACTGATGGATGTGTTTATGATCTAGATAGGGGGGTGAATAAAGAGTTAGTAAAAATAGATTGTATGGGTAGTGGAACTACCACTAGACTTTTTATGGGAGTTATTTCTTCATGTAAAGGAAGAAGAGTGTTGATTGATGGAAACTCATCTTTAAGAAAAAGACCGATGGAAAAGGTAGTAGGATTATTAGAAAAACTTGGAGCGACTATTTATCCTTCGGATTTTTCTACTGATAGGAATCATCTTCCATTGATAGTTGAGGGGGTAAATCTTTCATCTCAAGATGAAATACATATAGATTTAGGATCTGCTCAGTTAAAATCAGCTGTTATTTTTTCTCTACTAAATACACCGTCAAACTTTAAGATAGCTCTTCCTAGTGGAAGTAGACGAGTAACTGAAAAGATAGTGGAAGATCTTTTTTTAAAAAACAATGCTGGAGAAATTAGATCCAGGTATAATTCTGGAATAGAAACTATTACAATTAATCAAACTAGAAAAATCAGTGATTTTAGTTCGTTTACTAAAAGCGTACCAGCTGATCCTTCATCCCTGTCTTATATCGTAGCTTTGATCTGTATTCTAGATCCTTCTTTTAAGATGGAGTTTAACTCTTTGTTGTATGAACGAGATAGATTCTCGTGGGTAGAGGTTCTAAACAGAATGGGATTTTCTTTAAAATTAAAAGAAGATCCAATAAATAAAAGATTCATACTTTCAATATCTGAAAGATCAGAGGATAAACTGAAACTTTACCCTATTGAACTTACCTCAGATCAGGTTCCTTCCCTGATAGATGAATTACCTTTGATTATGGGGCTGTCCATGTTCGTAGATGGGGTAAGTAATTTCTATGGGGTTGAGGCACTTCGTGGAAAAGAATCAGATAGAATAGAAGGAGTAAAAAGACTGGCAGATTTATTTGGAGTAGAGTGTAGGATAAAACGTAGTGGTTCCAGGGTAGATGTATCCGTCAGGGGAGAAGGATCTAACCTCGATAGATTAAGAGTTTTAGACCCAGATAGAATCTATGATGCGTCAGCTGATCATAGACTGGTAATGACAGCTTGTGTGTGTGGAATATGTTCTAAATCACAGTTTAAGATAAAAACAATCTCATCTGTTAAGGAAAGTTTTCCATCTTTTTTTTCGGTAGTATCTAGGATAGTTAACTAACTATTATTAAAACTTTTGTACAATGTTTTATACAATGGAGGTAGATTGGATACATTTTTATCATTGATAAAAATGTTTAAAGTATATGTGTTAACTTAAATGAGATTAATGTAACTAAGGTAGATATTTTAGATGAAGGAGGATTAATAAAACTTCCTTTAAATAAAAAAGGTAAATTCGAGAATTATTTAGTGGGGAAAAATATATTAAATTATGATTCCATGATTGTTTTATCTAGTGATTCATCTGATATAGATCTTGGAGTATCAGGATCTATTAAAAATATTTCCATGTCATATCAACAAGAAGATAGGGCTCGTAATTTGATTCAAAAATTTAATAAATCAAGAAATGATTATGAATTTATATCAAAAATGGTAGAATCTTCTAAAGTTCTGAGAGATCATTTTAAATCCTCTATTATTTATATTAACGTTTTAAATGTAGTTCCTACTTCCTGTACTACGGTTAAAGTTAAAAAAACATAGGTATCTTAGCATTTGAGGATCCAGTAGCTTTAGATTCTTGGTCTTTATCCTTATTTACAAAAGATAATCATAATTTTGATAAGTGTAGTATCGGAACCAGTCAATACTTTTATGGGCAGAGTAGAGGACTTGGAACTATAGGTTATAAGATGATATCTATTGAAAATAAATAGTGGTTATAATGTATTTTATTCCATAATTTTTTTTCAGTGTGGTAGAATTACTATGTTTGGTAGTTTTCTTTAAGAAACCAGATTGCACGTTATATATAGATATAGGAGTAAACATGATACGAAGTTTTTTTTATATATTAACTAGTATATCTATTTATTGTGTTTTATCTCTAGGATGTAGTCCTACGGAATTTCAAGGCGGGGGTGAAATTCAAGATCCTGGACCAGATGATCTTGATGTAACAACTCCTAAAATAGATTATTCTGTTCCTGGTCAAGCCAAAATTACAGCAGGATGTAAAAATAAAACTGCTACGGTTAAAGGATCTAGTGGTATAAAAGCAGTGGTTCAGGGAGAGCTTTGTGTTTCTCCAGAAGATAATAAAAAATCTAGTGGTACTGCTCATATAGTATTTATAGTTGATAAATCTAATTCTATGGCTACTGCAGATCCTAGTTGTAAACGAAAAGAAGCAATATCTACGGTAATTAGTAAAACCATCAGTAAAAATCCAGACTCGGATATTAAAGGAGCACTGGTAATGTTTGGTACTCAAGCTCAAAGTTCTGGTTGGAAAAAACTATCCTTACTTGGATACGATGATGTTTGTAATTTGCCATCAAAAGATGAAGAAGGTGGTACTAACTATGAAGCAGCTTTTGACGTAGCAGGATCTTTACTTGGATCTAAATCAGGAAAGAACATCATATACTTTTTAACTGATGGTGCTCCTTCTGCATCTAATTCTATGGTATCTTCGATTTTGGCAAAAGAAGTTGGTAGTGATTTTACAAAAGGAGCTAGTTCTGGAAGAACTGCAATGAAAAAATTAAAAAAGACTGTAGTAAACTTAACTGTTAATGCAGTATTTTTGAAGGATCCAGATCTAGATAATCCAAAATCCCAGGTGAGAATATCGTATCCAGATGCACCTAATACACAACAAACTAAAGAATACCTGGAAGAGATTATAGGAAATTCTAATCGAGTAAAAGTAGCTGATGATGCAGATGATCTTGTAAAAGTAATTTCTGATTTTAATACAGATACTTCATCGAGCTACCCTACAATTAGTAGTGATAATGTATCTGGATCTGTGGTTACGGATGGAAAGAAAAGTTCAGTTAAGGTAGAAGATTTTGAATTAAGTTCTGAAGGAATATATAGTTATACTTTAGCTAAAAAAGCTCTTCAAGGAACCAAAGGACAAGATAGTAACTATACTTTTACTGTTAAGGGTAAAGCTTCTAATGGAAAGACAGCGAGCTCTATGTTAGAGGTTAAGTTTATAGCTGAATAATATAAAAAAATAAGTAAATTCTTTGAAACTAATTACTTTTTCAATTGATCGAGTAAAAATAATAATATAGTTTGAAAGTATTGATAACTTACACTTTAGTTTATGTGTAGGAACGTAAATGCTTACGTTTCTTTATTCGTTTTGTTTTATGGGAGGGAAAGATGAAACAATCGATTAGGGTAATTTGTATGGTGATGTTAGGATTTATGATGATAACCACTGCTTTATTTTCTCAGGAATCACAACAAGGCTCCCAAACTCTTCAAATAGATGGTGGACAAAGATTTGGTATGATTAAACTTCAACCACAAAGTTGTTCAGGATTTTTTATTATAGGTCCTAGAACTCCAGTTCCTTATGAAGATGTAATTTCTTATTCTAAAAATTATACTATAAAGAATAATAAGGGAAGTTCGGTCAGTTTTTCAGCTGAAGTATTAAAGACAGAGATCTATTTTGATCCTAGTTATGGATATGATATTTTCCCAAACGATTGGGGAGCAACTTCTACGGGGCTTATTCCTGATGGACAATCTATTCTTAAGGATATAGTGTTTATTCCTCGTCAAGAAAGAAGCTTTATACAATCTCAGGTAGAAAATTTTGATAATGAGATTGATACTAGTTCTATAGATGAGACGGTAGATGATCAAGATGAAGAAGAACTTTCTTCCGACTATACTTCTTTAGAACTTTCAGGATTTTTCTATGTACTTGAAAGAAACACGGAACTAGAAAAATGGTTTTTCTATAATAAGATTCCTCACGTTCTTACAACTGAGAGATACTGGCTTGTTCCTGTTGGAGGACCGTATAATTCTTTCCTATTTAGAGCAGTACTTCATACTCATTTTGGAATATGTAATCTAGATGGTAGAGATTAGAATTTTTGTATTAAGATAAAAAATATTCATCTGCTGCTTAAAAAGGGGGACTTATTTTTTATTTGTAAACTATGTTATACTTACAAGTATTTTTTAATTGATCTAATGGATTTGATATTGTATTTTTGTAGCTAGTTTCATTAATAACAATTAAAGTGTGCAATCTTTACGGAATATGTTCCGTGAGTTTTACTGTTTTTTAAGGTGTGGGGGATACCAGTATGAAGAAAGTATTTAGTTTTATTGCTACGTTTTTTATTTTTATTGGAATTAGTGGAGTTGCTACCAGTCAAGAAATTAAGATAGAAGGACCTCTTAACACTGCACTTAAAGGTGGATATAAATTTAATAACATCCGTGTTCCATATGAAGATTGTACAGCTTTTTTCTTAACCCCTTCTAACTCCCCCGTTCCTTATGAAGATATTTTTGATTCAACTACTACCCTGACTTTTGCTAGTTTATATGGAGCTCATGCTCAATTTAGTGCAGATATAGTTAAAAGAGACGTTTACTATACAAAAAACTTTGGATATAAGATTCTTCCTGATGCAGCTGAGTATCCAAAGTTTGATATTAATATTCCTTCCGGATCTGATAGTATTTTAAAGAATATTATTTTTATTCCAGAACAAACTGGATCTTTTGTTAATCGAAGTTTTTTATTAGGATCTCATGTAGATTCTTTTGAAACAGTTATGAAGGTAAGACAGGTAGAACGTCCTGATGGATCTATAGAAACAGAAGAGTATGAAGGAAAAACGGGGATATACCCATATCAATCATTAACTCTTCTTGGATTCTTCTATCTACTTCAAGGTGATTATAATCTTGAAAGACTTTGTACAATGCTACAAATTCCTTTTGTAAGAACTACAGACAATTTGATTTTAATTCCTGTTGGTGGAAAAAAACAAGGGGCTACGAGATGGATGCTTCAAGCTTTCTATGGAATAGGTGGTAAAAATATTGGCCGTTATGTTTCATCTGGATTTTATAGAATGGAAGATAAAGCAAGATAATTTCTATCTTGCTTTGGATCTTAACCTACGGATTTTTGATTTAAGATTTGGTTGAGCTTTTTTTCTTATATTTTTTTGAACTTTAGTTTTTAAAACAAGATCTGTTTTTAACAGTGCTTCTTTTTGAAAACCAAGAACGGATCTTAAAATCAGAGAGTTTTCCTTACATATAGACGAGACCAGCTCGAGTTTAGAGCTAGTCTCGTCTGTTTTTGAGATGAGTTCATGTGTGGTATCGGTTATAAAGGTTTTAACCTCAGCTAGAACTTCATCTAAACTAGTTTTAATATCTTTTAGAGTTAAAAGTTTTTGCTCTATTACAGAAATTCTATCAAGAATAGAAGAAGAAGAGTTTTGTAAAAATTCCTGATGTATGTTTGTAGAATGGTTTACGGTAGTTGAAATTCTGTCTTCTAAATTAGAAAGAAGTTGTTTTTGCTCTAATTTATCTTGAAGAATATCTGATCTTATATGATGAAAGGAATCTTGTAATAGAGTGGTAAATTCATCAATAGAAGTAGTTAAAGTTTTAGTAAGATCTAGAGCTTTTTGTTCTAAACTATCTGCAGCTTGTTGAACCATACTGGAAGCTTTCTGATGAGTAGCTGTAGCTCTAGACCAGGATTTATACTCATTTACATCCTCTTGTCTATACATCGGTCTTATATACTGACCGATTTTTTTTCTAGCTACACGAAGCTCTCTTCCAGAAATTTGTGTAAGTCTTGATCTTTTAATTCCTAACTCTTCCATAACCGTTTGAGCATCAAGATTAAAAGAGTTAAAA
>CACXFL010000030.1 GCA_902766925.1 uncultured bacterium
AGATTCTATATACTCTGAAAAAGAAAAAGAAGGGGTTAGTTTTTATATTAATGTAGAAACAATTACAGGGTTTAATAACTTATCAGGGATTCTTTCCAGTGAGTATGCTGATAGAATAGATGGAGTGGTTCTTGGAAGAGTGGATATGGCAGGATCTTTGGGACTTGGAAGAGAAGATTTAGACTCTGATAAGATATTTACTATATCCCGTCTTATGAGTGAGCAACTCCAGTATAATAAAAAAGAAATGGCAATAGGTGGAGGAATCACCGAAGAATCTATAAAACAATTTAAAAAACTTGCGTATCTATCAAGGTTTGAAACTAGAAAAGTAGTATTTGATGCCAAAGTGGCATTGAATGATGGTGTTGATATAAATCAAGGACTACTTCTTGCAACTAGTTTTGAACTTATCTGGTTAGAACATAAAAAAGAATTAGGTGGTCTAGTGTATAAAGAAGATCAGCTGAGGTTAGGGATGCTAAAAGAAAGATATAGAGCACTTTCAAACAGTAGAATTCAAAACACCTTTGATAAGCAATTTAAGACAGAACCTGGTAGTTTTATCGATTCTGTCTGGTAAGTTGAATTGAACATGGCTTGTATTCCAAAGAAGGGTAGTAGATGTGCTTGATTCAAATTGGTATCCATCATACCATTTTTTGTAATTGGAGCCATATCTTCTGATATTAAAGAAGATTTGAAATTATTAACTCCTGTCAAAATTTTTTAAGTACTTCATAAGGTAAATTTATATTATTAATCATTTGTATTAGTCCCTCTTTAAAAACTCTATAAACAAAAGTACCTCTAAAAATAAATCAATCTACTTAGTAGTATATTTTAACGAGAATAATATTCTATTAAGGTTTGTTCGACGTTTTTAATTATGTCTCTGTCTGGAAATCAACTCTTTTCCAAATATTTTTATTTTTATCTCTTTTCTATTAAGTCGTACTTGTAGAATTTTTCTTCTAAATGTTTTCCACTTTTTAAATTTTCTTTTACTGATAACTCTTTTTAAGTATTTTTGAGGATAGTGTATAAATAAATCAAATCTAGTCTTTTTATTGATTCGTTTTATAAAATCATCTGAGAGTAAGTGATTATCATAATAATCTTTAAATTCTTTTTGTATAAAATTAAAGAACTCTGTCACGAAATCATCAGATATCCTATCTAAGTTCCATAGGTAGGCCCAAAATTGTATCTCATATACATATGACCTAAATACCTCAAATTCAGGACGAGAATCTAAAAATGAGTGAAGTTCCTTGTATTCATCTACAATATAGTAAACCTTGGATTTACTATTAATAGATGAATTTTCATTATCCTGTCTATAATAGACATAAGCTTTATCTGTGAGTACAATTTTATCAGCACACATAAACACCTTCTTGCTGAAAGATGTATCCTGATAACTTGCTCCTGGTGTTTCTAAAAATCTTATGTTATTCTTCAGTAATAATTCTTTTTTATAAACAGCAGACCAAATAGATGGAAGTAAGGACAATAGATCTGGTCTTTTCTTAGGATCTATTATTTTAAAAGTGTCTTCTTTAGGTATAGTATTACTTTGATTCAATTGATTTTTTAATGAATAGTAATAGTAAAAATCAGATTTAACAAGATCACACTCATACTCTGTAATAAAATTATATAATTCAAAAAACATCTCAGGTCGAGCTACATCATCTGATTCAAGTATTCCAATATAATCGGACGTAGCATTATCAATCCCGACATTCATCGAATATCCATAACCGTGATTTTGTTGATGTATGACTTTGATTCTTTTATCTTTGAGTTTATACTCTTCAAGTATTTGGTAGGAGCCATCTGTAGAACCGTCATTTACACATATAATTTCAATATCTTTCAGAGTCTGAGACAAAAGACTGTCTAGGCATTCTTTTAAATACTTTTCTACATTATATACAGGAACTATTATAGATATCTTAGATTTGATATTTTGCATTAACAGAAAACCTCTAGAATACAATCAAATAAATCTCAGTAAGGTGATATGTCCCTAAATGATATCGAATCTAAGAAACATAACACTAGCATTTTTAACATATGATCCTCTCTAACGTCAATAGATGTTCTAAAAACCAAAGGTGAATAATTTCTTTACAATTTAGAAATCACCCCTTAGAATCAAGTTAGTTTGAATGCCTAACAATGTAGACACGCTAGGTTAGGCATGGGCTGTTATTGTTAAAAAAAGAAATGGGAATACCTTTTATTACTTATAGGTGATTTTTAGATAGAATAGAGGATGGGTTTGTCGTGTAGTAATAAGTCCTGTTGATATTCTGTAAGTAGTGGGTGCTAGAACACCCGGTTAGATGTGGAAGGAGTGAATAAAATGCTGGCTACTGATGTTAAAATATCTATCATAATACCAGTATACAATTCTGAAAAGTATCTTGAACAATGTCTTGATAGTGTAATTAATCAGAGCTTAAAAGATATTGAAATCATATGTATTAATGACGGTTCAACCGATGAATCCTACCAAATACTCGAAGATTATTCAAAAAAAGATAACCGAATTATAATTATCAGTCAGGATAACCAAGGAATTTCTGTAGCTAGAAATCAGGGAATTAAAAAAGCTGTGGGGGAGTACATAGCTTTTCTAGATTCAGATGATTATATGGCCTTGGACTATTGTGAAAAATTATACAATAGGGGAAAAGAAACAAATTCTGACATTGTAGTATGTGAGAATATATATTCCATTAGAAAAAAGAAAATAAGATTGTTTCTTAAGATGGATAAAAATATAGAAACTTGCTCCTTAAAAGAAAAATTTGAGTGCTTATATCTACCAGATTTTTGTTATGTTTGGAATAAAATATATAAAAGAGAGTCTATAAAAAATATCCAGTTTAAAGGAATGTATTGGGAAGATATTTACTATACATGTGAGGTATTAGAACTGTGTAATAAATTATCAGTAGCGACTGGTGCATCATATTACTATAGATTTAATAATAATTCTGTATCTAGAACTTATTCAAATGCACATATGTATTTTTATTATAAGGCGTTAGCCTTTTTTTATGATTTTATGAATAAACACGAATTAGATATAGATGTATCTAGTTACCGTAAAGTAAAAAAAATTAAAATACTTGGAATTCCTGTTTTTAAAACAAAGCGAGTATACTTTAAAACTCAATATTATATATTTAATATAATGTTTTTTTCTAGAATCACTATACCATAGATAGTTCGTATGTAATAAGGAGGCTAGATTAGGAATTCTAGAGATAGCTTTTAAAAACAGGAATTCCAAGTAAATAGTACTTTAGTTTAAAAAACCTTTTCTTTATTTTTAGAACAGGAATTCCAAGCACTTTGTATTCTTTTACTATTCTCTCATAATTATTAAAATTTATATCAATATTATTTTTACATATAAATTCGTAAAAATAGGCTCTTGCTCGATACTTAAAATATCTATTTAAATTCGTATCAGTTTGAGTAATAGTTCCTGTATGAAATCTATAATAATAGGATGTTCCTTCAGCTACAGCAAGCTTATCACACTGATGTAATATATCAGTGGTAAAATAAACATCTTCATAATTAAACCCTTTTAAAAATGAAATTCTTACTTTATCTCTTTTATAAATCTTATTCCATACCCAACAAAAATTAGGTAGATATAGACATTCAAATTTTTCCTTTAAATTTGCTGTAACTACATCTTTATCCACTTTTAAAAATAATTTTTTACTTCTTTTACGAGCAGCGTAGACCTTCTCACATACTACAATATCTGCCTGGGTTTCTTGGGCTCTACTGTATAAAGCTTCATAGTAATTAAGACTTATATAATCGTCAGAATCAAGGAAAGCTAGATACTCACCAGTAGCTTGTTTCATTCCTACGTTTCTAGTTTCAGATAATCCTTGGTTTTCTTGACTAATGATTTTAATACGATTGTCTTTTTGGGCGTAATCCTCAAGTATTTTCAAAGATCCATCAGTAGATCCATCGTTGATACATATGATTTCAATATCAGGTAAAGTCTGATTAATGACACTATCTAAACAATCATGTAAAAATTTTTCTGAGTTATAAACTGGAATTATTACCGATATTTTAGGCATCACGTTCTACCTTTTCTGTTATTATTTCTATGCATAGTATATAATATACACAACTTATACACTACAAGATCATACAATACTTCCGAGAGATCTTCAACCTGTGTACATTTTAAGTGTGTTTACACTGTAGTACTAAGAGATACAAGCTTTTTATTTC
>CACXFL010000031.1 GCA_902766925.1 uncultured bacterium
AGATTGTACTATTCTTCCAGGTGTTACAATAGAAGATAATGCTATAGTAGGTGCTGGAAGTGTTGTAACAAAAAGTGTTTCAAAAAATACAGTAGTTGCTGGAAATCCTGCAAAACTTATTAGAAGAATAGAAGAATAAAAGAATAAAAGAATAAATTATGTAATTCAGTGTATAGGTACTACTGAAGGATCACTTGTAGTTCTATGTAAAGATGGATATAGCGTTAGTTGAGAAGATACATCGTATACTGGAGATAATAATAGTGTAGCGAATAAATTAAATGAAACTATTAAGGTTGTATCCATTTATCTCATTTCCATACAGTTTTGCAGAACTTAATGGAGACTACATAATTAATAGGGCTCCCAGAGTAAAAATATTTCCACCAGTTAAAGGTTTTCTTCTTGGCAGATCTGGTGGTTCAATATCTGAGGTTAAAATTTATTAAATCAATTTAGATTGAAGTAAAATTATTTCTTTTTCCTCTTTAGCTAATCTTAGTCTTTTTAAAAGTTAAATTTTTCAATAAAACTAGATACTTAAATCTTAAAAATATGTTTTGGGTAAAAAAATGTATATTTGCCTAAGATTTTTGCGTTAAAAAATGTAAGATTAGCTAAGATTTTTGGGTAAAAAAATGTAAAATAATAACGATATAAATGTATAGAGGATAAAAAATGCTAAGAAAATCACTATAGTATCTTATTGAATGGAAAAATAGAAAAGATCATAAACCTCTTGTGATTGAGGGAGCTCGTCAGGTTGGAAAAACATGGCTCATGCAAGAGTTTGGAAGAACTCAATATAAAAAAGTAGCCTATATAAATTTTGATCGTTCTGAACAGATGAAAGAAAGTTTTGCACTAGATTTAGATACTACTAGATTAATTACGGCTATAGGACTTAATGTAGGTTTTAAAATTACTCCTGAGGATACTTTGATAATTTTTGATGAAATTCAAGAATGTCCAAGAGCTTTAACTTCATTGAAATATTTCAATGAGGAGTTACCACAATACGATATTGTTGTGGCAGGAAGTTTACTTGGTATGGCTCATCATTCGGGTACGGGTTTTCCTGTTGGAAAAGTAGAATTTTTAAAACTTTATCCAATGAGCTTTTCTGAATTTTTAATTGCTATGGGTAAGGAAGATTTAGAACAACTGGTTGAAAATAAAGATTTTCAAATGATTAAACTTTTTAAAACGAAATTTGAAATTCTTCTCAAAGAGTATTGTTATGTAGGTGGAATGCCTGAGGTAGTACAGTCATTTATTCAAAATAATGATTTTAAAGAAGTAAGAACTATTCAAAAAAGAATACTCTCCTCTTATGAACGTGACTTTTCTAAACATATTCCATCAAATACTGTAGAAAAAGCTAGGATGTTATGGAATAACATCCCATCTCAACTAGCAAAAGAAAATAAAAAATTTATTTATAATGCTGTAAAAAAAGGATCAAGAGCTAAGGAATTTGAAACAGCTTTAACATGGTTAAAAAATAACGGATTAGTATATCAGATACATAGAATTAAAAAAACCGCTTTTCCTCTCAGTGCTTATACGGATCTTGATGCTTTTAAATTGTTTATAGTAGATATAGGTCTTTTAGGAGCTATGGTAGGACTGGAAGCGAGTACTATTTTAGATAAGTACTCTATATTTGAAGAATTTAAAGGAGCTCTTGCAGAACAATATGTTTTGCAACAACTAAAAACCATAGAAGATCTACCTATATTTTATTGGACTAATGAAACTAATAGATCTGAAGTAGATTTTGTTATACAACACAATTCAAAGATTATTCCTATAGAGGTTAAATCTTCTATAAATTTAAAAGCAAGAAGTTTAAAAATATATATGGATAAATATAAGCCTGAGATAGCTTTAAGAACTTCTTTATCTGATTTTAAAAATACCGAAGACCTTTTTGATATACCACTGTATGCAATAGAACATTTTGATGTATTTGAATGATTATTGATTAGTTTTTTTTATACAATATGCAATCTAACAATCTCAAGTGGATGTAGTTAATTTATTTTTTAACTTCAATTCTATAATCTTTTATAGAAGCATCAGAACAGTTAAAACAAATACCCATAGCTATTATAGATTTTTTTCTATACTGAGGATTATTCAAGTTTTAAATAAATACTGGTTTTTAAACCCTTATATTTATACCCCATTGTAACAATAGAATCCGCTCTAGCTCAATCCTATATTAAGCTAGTAACCAATCTATAATATTAAGTATTTTTATACCGTTCTCATTTGTTCCCACCATAACGTGGTCTCTAGTAAGAATAATCTTTTCATAATTATCATCAATTCTTTCTAGAGGTACAAGCTCTCTTTTTTTTGTTTCTTCTGAGTAGATAGTTTCACATACTTGAACATATATTTTTTCATTAAAAGACGAAGCTATAAAATCTACTTCGCTTTCTTTAATTTTCCCTATAGAAACTTTATACCCTCTACTAAGAAGTTCTAAAAATACGACATTTTCTAAAATATGTCCTCTATCAATATCTTTAAAACCAAGAAAGAAATTTCTTAGTCCAGTGTCTACTATATAATATTTACCTTGAGTTTTTAGATACTCCTTTCCTTTTATGTCATAACGGTTAATACCATAAAATAAAAAAGCACTTTCAAGGAGTGATATGTAACTATCTATCAGGGAAGCATGAGTTCCTTTACTAATTGATTGATTGGAAACTAGTGTCTTTTTTATTTTATCTATAGAAATAGGATTACCAATATTATCTGATAGGAAACTTGTTATCTTTTTTAGTATTACGCTGTCTTTATTATTTGTATGTTCAATAATATCTTTAACTAAAACAGTTGAAAAAATTCCATCAAGAGTTTGGATAATCATTGGTTCATCAAAATTAAAATCCTTAAGACCAGGAAACCCTCCATATTTAAGATATAAGTTAAATTTTTCATCATTTGAAGTAGAAGGAGTAAAACTATGGAAATCAATAAACTCCTTAAAAGTTAGAGGTTGCATTTTTATTTCAACGTATCTTCCAGATAAATAGGTGGATAACTGTGAAGAAAGAAGGTAAGCGTTTGAACCAGTAATATAAATATCAATATTATTTTTAAGTCTTAGTGAATTTACAGCTAGCTCCCATTTTTGAACTTTCTGAATTTCGTCAAGTAGTACATACACTCTAGATTCTGTTTGTTTTAATCTGGCCTCTACTAATTCGTGAAGTTCTTTATAACTCATGTTTTCATATTTTAAATCTTCAAAATTTATCTTTAAGATACAATCTTCACTTATTCCTTGTTCTTTTAAATAATTTGAAAAAAGTTCCATTAGGGAAGATTTCCCGCAACGTCTTATACCCGTTATGATTTTTATAAGATCTTTGTCTTTGAATTTTATCAGTTGATTTAGATATATAGGTCTTTTTTTCATATCATTCCTCTCTACTAATATTATAGTAAAAAAGATATTAAAAATGAATAGTTTTTTACTGTAATTGTAAAAAACTATTCATTTTTAATATCTTTTTTACAACTAGAATTCAGATTGATTTAGTAGATAGATCTTAATATATTGATTTTTTTAATAAAATTATATAGTTCCAATATAAATCAGCTAATAACTTAGCTAAATTTTTCAAGTTAAGGTTAATGATATACTAACGATTTCTCATTATATGAGTTTTTAAATAAGAAGGGGATAGTGATAGTTTTAAGTGCTGTCTGTTGAAGTTCCTCAAAATAGTGGCACCGAATCCTTAGAGTTTTTTGTATAATATTCAGATGTGAGAAAGAAGATTTTTCTTTTTTATCTGTATATTTTAAGGTAAGTCAGGTTGATTCGGTGTCACTTTTGAAGGGGAATATCACTATAATAGTTTTTTCAGAACGTGATGCATTACTCGTTTTTTTACAATCTGAAATATATCTTCCAAGCTTAAGTGAGGGGGTACCATAGCCTGTTGGAGGTTGTGCTATTGGAGGCTGTGTTATTAATTCATTTCCATTTTCGTCATCTTCATCACTACATGAAATTAAAAATGTAGTAGTTAAAAACAAAACGCTCACAAATAGGAACAATCCTTTTTTCGTACTAATTTTCCTCCATAAAAATACCTTACTATTATACCAGAAAAAAATAGTGTCTCTTACCTTTTTTCTATTAAAAACAATATTTTTTAACTTTATATCATGTATCTAACTTTATTTGGACTTAATCGCTTCGGTATCTTCAGATGGCTTAATTTTTTGTAACTATTGACTTATTTGGTTTTATACACTAATATCTTAATAAGGAAATTATTCACGATTAAGGAGATAAAATTATGCCAGAAGTTAAAGAAGAAAAACAAAAATTATCTAAAATATCCGAAAAAGAAGGGGTAGTAAACAATATTGAAGCTTTAAATAAACTAATTGAAAGAGTAAAAAAATCACAATTAGACTATGCTAAATTTTCACAAGA
>CACXFL010000032.1 GCA_902766925.1 uncultured bacterium
CATCACTATATAAAAGAAACTCTAAATTAGGCTACAACACATCGTCTTATCCTAACATAACTTCTTTTTTTCAACCACAGTAAATAAAATCAAGTAGTAGTTAGAAGCTAAAAATAACTAATAATATTTCTAAAACAAACTAGTTTATAGATATAAGAAATCTAATATACTGATTTTACTGTTTTTTTCGGAGAGCAGTCCAAAGTGATCTTGTTACAAGGAGAGTAGCTAAAGGGAAGAATTATGAAAGTATATAAGGAAATTTTATCGTTTGGTTTCTCTTTTAATACTTAAGCTTTATTCCGTGTTCAGTAAATTTCTTTGAACCCAACATATTTATTGTAAGTTAGTAAGGGTGTATCTTGATCCTCCGATAAGTCCATAAAATTTGCTACCATAGATCTTTAGCTAATAATTGTTTCTGTTATAGAATATTCTTGAGTTATACCCACTGAATTTATTAAAGAATTTAATTTACACATCAGCTAAACTAAGTATTTACAAGAGCTTAGTTCTTTGTTATCTTTTCTTGCGAGTTCTTAAATTCTCTTACATTTGTAGCGTTTATTTTGCTAAATTTTTCATTTAAAAAATTGGTGTTTTTCTACGTTGTGGTGGATGAAGTATGGACTGCAAATAGTTAGTCTTTTGTTTTGTATGCCTCTTATTAGAGGTGTTTTCTATAAAGTTTTTAAGGATGTTGTTTTATGGTAAAAAAAGGTAGTGAATCGGTTTTAGAAGAAAAAAAAGAAACAAAAACTACTAAGGCTAGGGCTTCAAAAAAAGCTAAAAAAAAGGCAAGTAGTGATGAGCAAGAAGTTGCTTTAGAGGAAGAACCAGTGGTTCAAAAAAGTGCAACTATGAGTTTAGAAGAAAGAAGAAGAGCTGAAGCTAAAGCTTTTAAAGTAACGGTATCTTTTTCATTATATAAAAAACTTCTATCTCAAGCTGAAGAAGAGGGGATCTCTTTAGACGAATATGTAGGAGAAATTCTTACAGAAGGTTGTGTTGTTAGGGCTTGGGAAATAAACGCTCTTAACGTTAATAATACAGCCTATAACAACAATAATAAGAGTAACTTTAGACCTCAGGGACAAAGACCTGGAGGATTTAGAAATAATAAGGGTAAGAAATCAGGTTCTCATATAACATATGAGGATATTATGAACGATAAAGTCTCTTTTTTAGAATATGTTAGAAGAAAAGATAAAAGAAGGTAGTTTTTAGAATTAACTAATATTGTTTGTAAAAGTTTTGACTTGACTGATTTTTTGCATTAAAGTATCAATTAAATTCAGGTTTGTGCTGAGTGTTTAGTACGTCAGTTTTTAAGCTTGTGTTGTTTATTCGTAATGATGTTAATATTTTATTGGTTTTTATTTTAGTTAGTGATTGGGTTATCAAGATGAGAAATTCTATTATTGAAGCTTTTGAAAAGCGTAACATACAAAAGATTGAGAAATTACCTGCATTCCGTTCAGGAGATACAGTAAGAGTTTATTATAAAATTCAAGAGACAGCTGTAATTGAACCAAGAGGTGTTAAAGGGGTAAAAGGGGTTAAAGAAACCAAAGATACCAAAGATAAAAAAGTTAGAATCCAACATTTTGAAGGTGTTGTTATCCGATATAAAAAAGGTGTTGTAAACGGTACTTTTACTGTAAGAAAAATTGGTGCTGGTGGGATCGGCGTAGAAAGAGTTTTCCCTCTTTATTCTCCTACAATCACTAAAGTTGAAGTTAAAGCTCGTGGTATCGTAAGAAGATCAAGACTTTTCTATCTTAGACAACTTTCTGGTAAAGCTGCTAGAATTCGTTCTAAATTTGGTGGAGTTGCTGCTGCTATCGTTCCTTCTACAGAAACAGAAGAAGCTACACAAGAAAACTAGAAGTATCTATTTGATGTTAAGAAAACAACTTGTCTTTGTGTTGAGACAAGTTGTTTTTTTATAGGAAGTTAATTTGGAAATAAAAAAAAGAGAACCTTTAAGCTCTCTTTTTTAGTGTCTAGATATAATACAAACCAATTAATCTTCTTCTACTTCTTCTAGTTCATTATCTGAATTCATTTCTCCATCTACTGGTTCTACTTTTTCTTTTGTAGGAACTGTAGCAGGAGCTGTGTTTTGTTCTGATTCAGGAACCTTAATACCACTTACATCAAGTCCAAGGCCCGTTCCTACAATACTCAGCATGTTTTGAATTCCACGTCTTGAAGTAACTATGTTTATAATCTTTGAATTAGAGGTAGATTCTGTAGGAGTTTCCCACACAATCATATTTAACTGATCTGAAGCATAAGAATAGAAGGTAATGTTTCCTACTAGGATACTGTCGTTATTTTCAAGATTATATTCTCCTCGAACTATAAAATGGGATAGTTTCTCATCTAGAGTAGAGTTGTTATATTGGATTAAAAGTACTTTTTCAATCTCATAATCTAGGATACTAGCTCCAACTAGATGCCATTCTGAAGGAATAGATTCTAAAAGGACTGGTTTATAATCTATGGATTTATCAGTATCAAAATAAGATTTTACTTCATCTATTTTAGAACTTGGAAATAAAATCCTTCCCTGAGAATCATTTTCTAGGGCTTGAGCCTCGTAGTTTACAGTTTCTATTGGGTTAAATACAGGAGCTCTTTTAGGAAGGTAGTGATAAATAGCAATAGCTAAAACTATTGCTATTGCTATAAACCAATATAATTTGGTTTTAACTTTGTAAACAGATTCAAGTTTTTCAACATGAGACATACTAGCCATCTCACTCGTTTCTCTTTCTTTAGAATCTGCTACTAAATCATGTAACTTAAGAGTATCAGCTTCATTTAATCTTAATTTTTGTACAGACATTTGAAGCTTTCCTATAATTTCAGCATAGTGAGATGCTTTAGCACGTAAACTGTCATCAAGTTTTGATTCATAGGAAGCTTTAAGCTGTGGATCCAGCTCATCGTTTAGATATTCAGTTAGGTACTCGTAAAAAATTTTGTTATCAGCCATATGTTTCCTCTATACTTAACTTAACTTAAAATCAAACATCAGTTATTAGTTAGGGTTAACTAGATTTTTCCAAGAACAAACTCACGAATAGGTCCTATCTCAACTCTTAGAGCATCCTCTTCTTTTGAAAAGATTCTACTAGCTTCAGAGAAACTTAGACCTAGAATATCTACAGCCATAAACAAAGCCCTTTGGTCTAAACTCAAAGTTCCAACAAGTTGAGAATATTTTGATGAATCTGGAGCTATATCCTTTTGGGATGATTTTAGGTTTTTGTAGGCATAGTACATCAAAAGAACTTTAAGTCCTGTATCGTCGTACAAAGACAGGTTCTCTAAATCATCTACGATTCCTTTCATGGTATCTATAACAAGTTCTTTTGATAAAGAAAGGTTCAAACATGCCCCATAACAAAATCTATAAACCACATCAGCCTGATGACAAACCTTTTCATCAAAAAAGTACACTAAAGATTCAGAAATGCTTTTTCTATCAATATCTTTATTATCACTCATTAAAATAACCTCACTTATGTGTTGGGGTGTAAAAGGTTTTTCCTTTATTTAATGGTACCAATTTATTAGTATGTATAGCAAGTTTAGTTTTGTTTTTTATTTATATCGGGTAGTTAGAATGAGTGATATTTTTAACAATGTATGTGTGGTAGTTCCTGCTAGATTAGGTTCTACAAGACTTCCTCAAAAACCTTTGATGGACCTTTGTGGAAAACCAATGATCGTGAGGGTTTGTGAGAATCTGGAACCATTAAAAAAACTTGGAGCTAACATTGTAGTAGCTACAGACTCAGATAAAATTATTAGTGAATGTGATAAATTTTGTGTAAATGCCAAAATGACAGGATCTTATCATACATGTGGAACTTCTAGATGTTTTGAAGCAAGTTTAGGCTCAGGATGTGAGTTTGTACTAAATATTCAAGGAGATGAGCCTTTCTTGGATGTAGGTCCTATTGTAAAGTTAGTAGAAGAGTTTAAATCTTCTAGATGTTCTGGTTTTGATATAGGAACTGTTGCTATTAGATCAAGTTCTTTGAAAGATTATAAGGATCCTAATAAAGTTAAAGTTACCTGTGATAAAAATGGAAAAGCTTTGTACTTTTCAAGAGCTACTATTCCTTATTATAGAGAAGGGATAGATCAGAGTGGATGCGAGTTTTTACTTCATCAGGGAGTCTATCTTTATAGATATACTGCTCTAGAAAGATTCTGTGATCTTTCTATGTCTTCTCTAGAAGAAAAAGAAAAGTTAGAACAACTTAGAGCTATGGAAGATGGTATGAGTATCTATGTACATATCAGTGAAGCTGAACCTTCTTTTGGGATAGATACTTTAGAAGATCTAGAACTTGCTAGAAAGATTTATGCAGCAAGACATAAGGGTTAACTAAAATAAATGAGAGAAAGTATTTGTAAAATAAAAGTTCCTGCAAAAATTATGATTGCTGGAGAGTATGTAGCTCTACGTGGATATCCCGTGATTAGTTCCACTATAGATAGGTATTTTGAATTTTATTTATATCCAAATACTTCTTTGGAACTAAAGATTAAATCCTCTTTTTATGGACGTGAAGTAGTTTTTAAAAATAAGGAAGATATTTTAAAAATAGAATCTAATCCCCTTCGAGAAACCCTGCTTTGGGTTTTAGATCAGGGAGTAGATATATTTAGGTATGAAATTGAAGAAAAGTTTAGTGGAAACGCTAGAGGAGGATGGGGATCTTCTTCGGCATTGATTCAAGCTCTTATCTATCTTTTTATGCATAAATCTTTGAGTAGGGATGAAATTTTGTATGAGTCTTATAATATCCAAAGACGATACCAGGGAGATTGTTCTGGATATGATTTTGTTACTCAAAGATTTGGAGGGATCGTAGAGTTTAAAAGACGGATGGATGCCGTTAGTGGTGTAGATTTCTACTCAAAACAAAGTATTGAAGATAGAGTAGATATAAATAAATATATACATGTGTTTTCTTGTAGTGTAGGGGATAACACAAAAAATACTATTCGCTCTACAATTTCATATCTAAAAGAAGACTGTACAAGGTTTGATAGTTTAGTTGAGATATCGATTAAACTTCACTTGAATCTAAAAGAATTTATCTTACTAGATAGGGATAGTTTTCAAATAGATGATAAATTAAAAGATATATATAAACTTGTAGATGAACAACAAAGTATTTTCTGGGGACTTGATAATTATCCTAAGATTATTGGTAGAATTAAAACGCTTGATGGATATATGGATAGGTTTACCATAAAAACTACAGGATCTGGAGGATATGATTCTTTGTTAGTATTTGGTAAAGATCAAGATATCAAAGAAGTAAGCTCTGTTATGAAACAAGCTGGTTGGAGTAGGATTGAAGGTATTTTTTGTAAACAAGGAATAGAATATGGGTCTATGGGTTAGGGTACCTACTAATATTGCTCTTATTAAGTATTGGGGAAAACAAGATGCTAAGTTAAATTGGCCTTGTAATGATTCTGTATCTATGAGCTTATCCTCTCTTACCACCACTACTACGAGTGAACCTATAGAAGAAGGATACAAGGTGTATTTTGAAGATCAGTTGCTTGATTTAAATGATAACCGGTATCAAAGAATGGTAGGTTTTTTAGATTGGATAAAACAAAAAGAAGGTTTTTCGGGAGGTCTTAGAATCCGAACCAAGAACTCTTTTTATTCAGATTGTGGAATAGCTAGTAGCGCCTCAGGATTTTCCGCTCTTACCATCTCCTCTATACTTAGTTGGACTGGATTTACTAGTTTGAAGGAGCTAAAAGAGGGTGGATTTAATTTAAAAAGACTTACCGATATTTCTAGAATTGGTTCAGGTAGTTCTTGTAGAAGTTTTATTCCGGGATTTGCTCATTGGGAAAAAGGTACTTCTTTTGATACTCAGTCTGTAGAACAGATTGAAGATCATGGATGGAATCTATCGGATAATATTGTTGTTATCTCATCAGATAAGAAGAAAGTTTCTTCAAGGCAAGGTCACCTACTTGCAGAATCTAGTCCTTATTTTAAACAAAGACTAGTAGATCTTCAGGGTAGAACTCAAAGGATTTTAGAAGCTATTGATAAAAACGATATAGAACTTTTAGGAAGTATCATAGAGGAAGAAGCTCAATCAATGCATCAGGTAATGGAAACCAGTGGTCTTTCATATAGATCTCGGGAGTGTATGGAGTTTTTAGATAAATTTAAAAATCTAAGAAATAGTTTAGGACTAAAAGCTTATTATACTATGGATGCAGGTCAGTGTGTTCATATTATATCAGAGAGCAGGGATAAAGATAGGGTTAAGAATCTACTGGAAGATAATTTTAACTATGAGATCTTGTCAGCTGATATTGATAGAGCTGGACCTGTGATTTTTGAAGCTAAAGAGTAGGTAGAATAGATTTGGAAGTATACGATGGTAACTGATAAAGATTTAAATCAAGATATTTTAAATAACTGTAGGTGGTATTCAGGTGAAGATGATAGAGTTTTTTTAGTAGATCAATCTTTACTGGATAGATTAACTACTAAAACCAGATCTGTTTATTCTGGATCTTCCTGTGGTAAATGTATCCTCTCTGGAGAACATTCGGTAGTATACGGAGGATGGTGTGTCTGTAGCCCACTTCGGGAGTTAGAACTAAAAGTTAGTTTATGGGTGTATAAAGAGAAAGAACATAATAAAACTAAGGATAAGTTTTTTTTAACCGAAGTAGAAAGAGAAAACCACAGTATTTTAAAAAAGATGTTTACCAGTGCATCTAGGCTTTTAAATGTTGAAATTGGTGGAGATGTTATATTAGGTGTGGAATCTAGTTTTCCTCTGGGAGCAGGACTAGGAGGATCTGCAGCACTGAGTTCAGCACTTATAGATGCTCTACTGCAATATAGTGGAAAACAGATAAGTACGGATTTAAAACTACAGTTATGTAATGAATTAGAAAAAATAAACCATCTCAGTCCTTCTGGAGTAGATAGTTATGTGGTTGTAAAAAAAGAAGTGATATGGTTTAAAAAAAATGAAAAAAAAATTCCTATTAAGATTAATCAAGATAAAAAGTTCTCTTTTCTACTGATTGATTCCATGCAAAGATCTAAAACCCGAGATATGATTGAAAAAGTAAAAGATTATTTTAAATCTAGTTCTTTAATATCTGAGTTTGATAGATGTAGCCAGGGAGTAAAACAGGCTTTAGAGAGTAAAGATATGGATCTAATGCAAAACTCATTAAATGGAGCAGGAAGCCTTTTAAAAAGTATAGGACTTTATACCGAGGAGCTTATTAGTATGGATACTAGGTTAAAAGAACTGGGAGTAGCCGCTGTAAAGCCTACAGGAGCCTGTGGTGGGGGAATGATGCTGGTACTTTTGGATCTTAGGGATCCCTATCAGGAAGATAAAATTAGGGGTATTTACGAAGATCGAGGGATATTTAAGTTTTTCTTATAAAAAAAACAAATTTTACTAATATTTTATTCAGTTTTACCGATACCTGGTAAGAGTGAGGTATATGGTGAAACATCGTTTAACTAAACATAATAATAACAATCGCTCTAATATGAATAGTAAATTAGAAGCTATTAAACAAGATGCTCATGTAGAGTTTTTATCTGATGGAGAACCTGTAGGTTCTACAGGAATATCTAAGTTTAAAGATCATCTTTTTTCATCTACTCCTTATCAAAAAGAAGTTATAGATAATTATACCCATAAATCTAAATACGAAATTAATACTATAATGTTATTTAATAGAATCAGACTCTCTTCTAATGCAAGTCAATATATCCCAGTAGTATTTAGTGTTTCTTGTCTTGTGGGGGTAATTATAGGGGCTTGGATGTGTTTATAGGCTCTTTTATTCAAATCATTATAAAATAATTTGTAAATTATTTATGAAATTTTAGGAGTAATAGTAGTTAGTACTTTTACTATTATTTGTGACTAGCATCTATTGTTTATCATTTATATAAAAAAAGAATCCGAAGTTTGAGGCTTCGGA
>CACXFL010000033.1 GCA_902766925.1 uncultured bacterium
TTCTAAAAAAGCGGGAAACGGGGTTCGAACCCGCGACCCTTAGCTTGGAAGGCTAATGCTCTAGCCAGCTGAGCTACTCCCGCATAAATAAGAAAGATCGAAAGTGGAAGGGGGTGGATTCGAACCACCGTAGGCATCAACCAGCGGATTTACAGTCCGCCCCCTTTAGCCACTCGGGCACCCTTCCATAAAACAAGCTGGTAATGGGACTTGAACCCGCAACCCCCTGATTACAAATCAGGTGCTCTACCAATTGAGCTATACCAGCGCACAAACTATCATAAAAAAATAGTTCAGTGAGTACAACAAGTTTTTATCAAAAAATCATCAAATTTTCTAATGTAGAAGGATAAAAATCTCTACCCCATACATAGCACTTGCTGAACTAACATGAAGTATAATAAAGAGAAGATTTAAAAAGTCAATCAAATAAGAGTGTATTTTATCATCTATCATACTTCTTTATTTCTTCCATAACTTATCTGTATATTTTGTTATAACACACAGCTAAATTATTCATTAGTTATTCCTATAAACAAAGCATAAAAATTGTATCCTTTACTCATTCTTCATCTAACATTAGACTACTACTATTACTCAGATGTACTAGACTTTAAGTATCTTTTTTTGTATTCTATTTTCTTAGGCCTAACAAAATTATCAAGTTTACAGTTTCTAAACTTGTTTTTTTGTTGTTGTATTTAATTTATTTTTAAAGACTTTGTATTTGAAAAAATCTTTGTACCTTATGGGAGTTATTCATGTCTGAAAACATAAACAGCAATGATGTTTACCTTACAAAGGAAGATCTCGAGCATTTCAGAAAGCTACTACTGGCTGAAAAAGAAAAAATCCTAAATAAAGCTAGAGAAACCCTAGCTTCAGGCTCTATAAACTTAGACAGAGATGAGATGTTTGATGAAGTTGATTTAGCTTCTGTTACTATAGAACAAAACCTTACTTTTAAACTTCTTGATAGAGAACGTAAATTATTGGCTGAAATCAACAAAGCTTTAACAAAAATCGATAACGGAGAATACGGTTATTGTGAAGGTACTGGGGAACCAATTCCTAAAAGAAGACTTGAAGTAAGACCTTGGTGTAAATACAGTGTAAAATACAAAGAACAGCTTGAAAGACGAAAAAAATCAGGTAGAGGATTAGCTGATGATGATGATTCCGATCCGAATGTTTAATACTTAATTACTCTTATGTAAAAATACTCTTTTGTTTACCCAAAAGAGTATTTTTTTATTTTTCAAATTCTTATAAAGTTATCACATTGATATTTTTTTTTATCTAACATAACTTCGTAGTGATGTTATATTTGACCTCGATGGTATTCATTAGTAAAACTTATCTAATTTAAAATAGGGCTTCTATGTTAACTAAAAATATTTATTTAAATTCTTGGATAAAAGAAGTTTCAGATCTTACTAACCCTAAGGATATTCACATCTGTACTGGATCAATTGAAGAAGAAGAAACTTTAAAACAAATTCTTCTAAATTCCAAAGATATGGTTAAGTTAAATCCTGAAAAATACCCTAACTGTTATCTTTATAGATCTAACCCTAACGATGTAGCTCGAACTGAAAATCTTACATATATCTGTACTTCTTTTAAAGAAGAAGCTGGTCCTAATAATAATTGGATGTCTCCAGAAGAAGCTCATAAAAAAGCAAATTCTATACTCAAAAATTCAATGTCAGGACGTACTATGTATGTTCTTCCTTATGTTATGGGTCCCCTGTCTTCACCTTATTCTAAATGTGGGGTAGAAATAACTGATAGTCCATACGTAGTTTTAAATATGTTAATTATGACAAGAGCTGGAAGTCAGGCTCTTGAAAAAATAGAAGAGATTGGTGGAGATTGCTTTACCAAAGGTCTTCATTCCATAGTAGACCTATCGATTGAAAAAAGGAATATTCTACACTTTCCAGAAGAAAACCTTATTATTAGTACATCCACAGGATATGGCGGAAATGCACTTTTAGGGAAAAAATGTCACTCTTTAAGAATAGGCTCATGGCAAGCAAGACAAGAAGGGTGGCTTGCAGAACATATGTTGATTCTAGGAGTTCAAACCCCTGATGATAAGATCTACTATATGGCAGCAGCTTTTCCATCAGGATGTGGCAAAACAAATCTTGCAATGTTAAAAGCTCCACTTGAAATGAAAGGATATAAAGTCTGGACTCTAGGAGATGATATAGCTTGGCTACATCTTGACAAAGATGGATATCTAAGAGCTATAAATCCTGAAGCTGGACTCTTTGGTATAGTTCCAGGAACTAGCGAAAAAACAAATTATAATGCTTATCACAGTATAATGAAGGATACTATATTCACAAACGTTGCATTAAACCTAGATGATATGACTCCATGGTGGGAAGGAAAAGATGACAAGGATCCTAGATCCATGAATCTTGTGGATTGGAAAGGTAATCCTTACACTGGAGAAGGACCAGCAGCTCATCCTAATTCTAGATTTACTACCTCTATAAAGAACTGTCCTTCTTACTCTTCTATGGCAGAAGATCCTGAAGGAGTAGTACTTTCAGCTATCATATTTGGAGGAAGACGAGAACAGCTTACTCCTTTAGTTATGGAAGCAAAAAACTGGACTCACGGAGTATTTCTTGGAGCTTGTGCTGCTTCAGAGACAACTGCTGCAGCTACTACAAAAATAGGGGTAGTAAGAAGAGATCCTATGGCAATGAAACCTTTTTGTTGTTATAACTTCTCTTTATACTGGAATCACTGGTTAAGTTTTAAAGATAAATCTTTACATCTACCAAAAATATTCCATGTAAATTGGTTTAGAAAAGAAAATTCCAAGTTTATATGGCCTGGTTTTTCAGATAATCTTAGAGTCCTTGCTTGGATTGTTGATTCCTGTAATGGTAAAGATAACAAAATCTATACTCCTATAGGTTTTTTACCTAAAAAAGATTCTCTGAATCTTTCAAATATGAATATCTCTGATACCACACTGGATACTCTTCTATCCTTTAATCCAACTCTTTGGGAGAAAGAGTGTTCTGATATTCTTGATTACTTCAGTAGCTTTGGAAATTATAAATGTGATACACTAATAAAAGAGTGTTTAAATATAAAAGAAGAACTTCAAAAGTGGGACAAATGAAAAAAAACATAAAAAAAATAACTATAATATCAATCACCCTTATAATTAGTATATTTTTTATCCTTAATGTTTTTTCAACTATTCATCGTTCAATTCAAAAAAGTGTTATTTTAAAAATAGGAGTAGTTGAAAATAAATATGACGAGCCAGCTTTTCGTCCTGAACTTCTTCACTGTTCTTTATTCAACAAAGTAGCTGAATCTTTCAAAGAGGATCTTGCCGTTATTTCTTCTTCTACTAATTTAATTACAGGAATCAAAGAATCTAAATTTGCTGATGGCTCTACAGTTACTCTACAGGAAGTCAAAGCCTCTTTACCTGAAGATTTTTTTAATCAAAAAACAGATCTTTTTCATACACCCCTAACAGAAGAAAACATTTCAAAATATTTTACCTCTCCAGTTACAAGTAAAGATGGTCTTTCTTGTGGTGCTTATAATATTTTAAGTAGAAATCAAAATGAAACTATCTTAGAAAAAAATAAGTACTATACTGGAAATTTTAAATCTAAATACGAAAAAATAGTTATTAGAAAAGTTGATTTAAATGCTAGAAACGAATCTGATATCCTTTCTGATCTTGTAGAAAGAAGGGTCGATATACTTATAAACGTATTTTCACCACAAAAAGCTTTTGATATTGCAAATCAATATCCTCAACTAAAAATACACACCTATTCTTCTTCTCAACGAGCCCTACTTCTAATAAAAAAGGATTCTCTAACTCCAGAAAAGATCTCATTAATACTCAACAGTATTAATATAGCCGATATTTCCAAATTTATTTATAACTCTACTCTTATTCCTCTACTTGATTCTTCTAAGATGTCTGAACATATAACTACTTCCGATCCGGTAAAAGTTAAAAACAAGAATCAATACAAAGACAAAGACAAAGACAAAGACAAAGACAAAGATAAAGATACAAATAAAAAAAAAAAAAAAAGGAATTTATATTTTTTAACAACCTCTTCTTCTTCTCTTCTTCAAGCATCAAAATACATACTTTCTAAACTTGATACTTCTACGCTATCTCCTATTCTTCAAGTGATAGATGAAGAAGATCTAAAAGATTTTGCCTCACTATCTAAAAACGTAAATCTTATATTAACTGATACCGGGTATTTTTTTAGAGAAGATTTTTTTGAGGAAAATGATTGGATTATTCTTCCTCTATGGGAATACCAGGATATAGTACTATCTAACAACAAGATAAAAGATCCTTCTGTTTTTATAAAATAAATCCGTTTTTAAAACTTAGATCCCCATTGGGATAGTGTTTTTAGCATCGATGTCCAGAATCTAGAAAAATCGTTGTAGGTAGCAAGAATTACAAGAGCCATCACCATAATAAAACCAATCTTTTGATATGAATCTATTACTACTTGAGAAGCTCTTTTTCTTCTTATGAGCTCAATAGTGTAGATAACAAACTGTCCACCATCGAGTATTGGAATAGGAAACAGATTCAGCACCCCAAGATTTATACTAATAATAGCAAGAGTTCCTAAAAACACCGTAAGACCTGCCTTTACGGAATCAGAAGCTACTTTTGCTATCATCATAGGTCCACCTAATGCTTGAAGTGGAATGTTTCCTGTCACCAATTTAAACAGTGTAATAGTAAGTTCTCTACTTTGAACCAGAGTTTCTTCTACCCCATATCCAATAGATCCTAGAAAACCATATTTAAGATATTTAGTCTCTGGGGTTTTAAGTCCACCAAACATTGTATTAGGAAGAATATACAAAGTAGTTTTTCCAGAAGGAAGTTGCACTTCTCTAGGAAGGAGACTAACCTTAACAGTTTGAACCACACCATCTCTTACTATCTCTATATCAGCTGAAGGTTCTCTATAATCCATCTGAACTTGAGACAAATCATAGATATCTCTAATAATAAGACCATTCCATTTTAAAATAAGATCTCCTAGTTTTAACTTATTTTGATCCTGAACTCCCCTAAGAAAATCAGAATCTAAATCACTATCTTTTCCTGTTTGTTTCCTTAACTCTTTTCGTTCTTCTTCTTCTACACTAGAATTTCCCACAACAAGTAAAGCTTCATTAAATCCATTTTGTACACATAGATCCCTTCCGTGCTTTACCCCAGCTGAACCAATATCAAATCTAAATTCTTCGATACTTTCTTGATCCCGAGCGTCTTTGATTTTAAGTTTTAAAGACAAAGTATTTCCATGAGGTTCTTTAAGCAAGGTATCAAGATATTTATAAAGATAGTTACTAAAATTTATTTCCCGGTAAGAACCGTCCTTATATTCCACTGCTAAAACTTTTATTAATCTAGGTCCTAGAGAACTATCTTTATTTTTTAAATAAAAACTAGCATCAGATCTAGCAATACTAATTCCAAATTTTCCTTCTTTAATAGTCTTTCCAAAAATATCTTTTGTTTCTACTTCTTCAGGAACGACTTCCATATCAAGTGTTTTTCCTTGTCGTTCAATTTTAATATTTAATTTCTGATTAGCAGACAGAGCTATTATCTTCCTAAGATTATCCCAGTTATCTATAATTTCCCCATTTACCTCTATTATCCTATCATCTGGTTCCAATCCTACAACATGAGCAACAGATCCTGATCTAACTTCCCCTATTACAGCTTCTTGATAAGGAACCCCATATCCTGCAAGAACTCCATACGCTAACATTGCAAACAAAAAATTTCCCAAAGGACCTGCAGATACTGTAAGCATTTTTTTCCAAGCTTTACTATCTATAAATTTAATTCCGTTTATATCAGTTTCATCAACCTTCTCTTCTGGATAAGCTCCATAAAATTTTACATAGCCTCCTAATGGAATCCAACACAATTTATAAGTAACTTTATTATGTTTAAAGCTTATAATTTCAGGACCAAACCCTATTGAAAATACCTCTACCCCTATACCACAAAGTCTTCCAACTATAAAATGTCCAAATTCATGAACAAATATCAAAATAGCAATAAGAATAATTGCTGCAACCAAAGGATGAGATACAAACGAAAACATAAGATCCTCTTTAAAAACATCTGAACTAGCGTATTAACTCTACCACCTACTATCTACTATCTTCTGTCCATTACTATAGAGCTATAAGTATAAAATAAAAAACTCCTGCTCCAAACATCAGAGCATCTACTCTATCCAAAAGTCCTCCGTGTCCTGGAAGAATTCTTCCAGAATCTTTTACATCACAAAATCTTTTAATACTAGATTCTACAAGATCTCCAGCTATTCCACAGACACTAACAACAGTAGATATTAAAATTATCATGTACCAAGGCTGAGAAATATCAAACACTTCGATAAAAATCCAGTAAAGAACCAGAGAGCTTAAAACACTGCACAGTGCTCCTTCGATAGTTTTTTTAGGAGAGATTTTTTCAGCCAGTTTATGTTTACCTAAAAACCTTCCTCCAAAATATCCTCCAATATCAGCTCCCCATACTATAGCAAATAACAGTATGATATATTTTAGAGAGTCATTTCTTTCGTATATTCGATATATAAAACACCAAGAGGTTAAAACATATATAAAGGAAAATCCCAACATTACGATTTTTACAAAAGCTTCTTTTACCTCTTTTCTGGAAAATACTAGCCAGCTCGATCCAACCACAAAAACTAGAGTGATAATTTCCAGTGAATATCTTAGTTCTACAAGACCGTTTATTATAACAAAAAGACCACCTACAATTACCCCCATAAGTATAGGATAAAATCGTCTACACCAATTTCCCCCAGATTCAATCCAACTAAGTTCCTTAAATTTAGTTGATAACATTTTAGTAAGTTCATAGGTACATATCCCTGCACCTACTCCCATGCAACACATCACAAGTAGTGAACTTCCCCATACTAGTAGTCCACATACCAAAAGTCCTGCCACCACCGCTGTTATAACCCTAGTTCTTAACAATTCATTCCTCCGTTTAAATTCATATAACTTTACTCACTTTAATAATCTTAAGCCATCCAATATAGACCTATATTCTATACCATTTTATCCAAACTATTAATTATTTAACACCCTAAGTTTTTATATATGCCTCTTATTTTACTTATCCTGACCATATATCATAATGTTCCAAACCTTCTATTCCTTCTAGAGTATATTTCTATAGCTTTAATAAAATCCTCTTCTGAAAAATCGGGCCACAAAACCTCACTAAAATAGAGTTCACTATAGGCAAGTTGCCAAAGCATAAAATTAGAGATTCTCTCTTCCCCACTGGTTCTTATCATAAGATCTATCTTAGGATACCAAGGATTATCTAAATTAGCTTCAATCATATCTTCTGTAATAAAAATATTTTTATCTTTTTTTTCTATTTCCCGACTAATACATTTATTGACACTTCTTACAATTTCATCTTTTCCACCATAACTTACAGCAAGGTTAACCATAATTTTAGGCTCCTTTATTTTTTCTTTCAGCAATTCTTCAAAAGTTCTAATTTTACATTGTATATCCTCTGATAACATCGAGATATCCCCTATTACTTTAAGTAGAGATCTGCTATTTAAAAATGTTTCTTGTTCATTATTTAGATAGTTTTCAAGAAGTTTCATTAAAAAATCAACCTCTCCTTTAGGTCTATTCCAATTTTCCTTACTAAAAGCATAAAAACTTATACATTTTATCCCAATCCTAGTAGCCACTTCTATTATAGGTCTAATTCTATCGACCCCATGGCTATGTCCATATATACGAGGTTTCCCCTGAGCTTTAGCCCATCGTCCATTTCCATCCATAATAATGGCTACATGCTCAGGAATATTAGTAATTTTCCCCTTAAAAGAGTTTTTTTCTTTTTTTCCCTTACCCCTTAATATAACTTTTTTTAATAATCTATAAAACTTAACTAAATCCATACCCTGCTTTCCATATCAAAAAAAGATTGAGTTACTACCCCCAACTATGTTAATGACATGGTAGTCAAACGATGTATAAGGATCAACTAAAATGAGAAGTTCCTCTGGTAAAGCTTGTTTAATTCTTGGCTCTAATTCTATAGGAAATCCTCTGGATATTCCTCTAAGGGTACTGGAGTATATTAAAACTTCGGATTTACTAGTTTTTGAAGAAGATCGTCCTGCAAGAATAGTCTTAAAACAAGCTGGAGTTCACAAAGATTATCTAAAATATTCTGAGCATAACCAAACAGACACCTTGGAACAAATATCCCAAGCATTTAAATCAGGAAAAACAGTTCTATATATGTCAGATCAAGGATGTCCAAATCTAGCAGATCCAGCAGCCAATATTCTAGCCCTAGCTTACAGAATGAATGTAAAAATCCAAGTTATCCCTGGTCCTTCATCAGTTACTGCAGCAATTTCTGCCTGTCCCTTTGATATGAGTTCGTTCTTATACCAAGGATTTTTACCAAGAGATAATAAAAGAGATTTAAAATTAAAAGAGCTAACAAAAATCCGATCTTCTATTATAATACTAGATACCCCATATAGATTAGTTTCAATCATAGAAGCTTGTTCTAATATTTTTAAAAATAGACGAGGATTTCTTGCTCTTGATATTTCAGGAGAGAATGAAAATTATCTTCTGGGATCTTTCAAAAATCTTTTTCAAATTGTTACCCAGCAGGAGATAAAAAAAACAAACTTTGTCTTAATCATAGAAAATCTATAATTTATAAAATCCAACAAATTATTGTTTTATGACCGTAGTCAAATATTTTTCTTCACAAAATTATTTTTACAGATCCATGTCTTTCTTAGTTCTCATTCTAAATACTAGTATTATAGCTATGAATACAGGAAAAATTATAAGTAAATATTCCAAATTTAAACTCAAACTTAAATTATATCTATTCAGGATGTTATTTGTATTTGACTTTATATCTATAGATCTAATAGTTCCACAAAGAGAATTAAATCTATTTTGATCTACATAACTTAAATTACCTACTGAAGCTTGTTTTTGAACAGCTAGATTTGCATCCACTACACCTACCCCCAACAGAGGGTACTTTTGATCTTCTCCAGGAACACTCATCAAATAATCTGCATTGAATTTATAGAGCTGATCACTATTAGCACTCACAAGTAGAAAATATTTCAAATCTGAATGACTAAGATTAGGGTATGCAGATATGACAAGACCAGCTACCCCAGATACTATAGGAGCAGCCATAGAAGTTCCTGTTCTCTTTTCAATGCCTCCCCCTGGTACAGTGGAGTTAATACAAAACCCAGGAGCTGCAATATTTACCCATTTACCATAATTAGAAGTTTGATTCTTACGATCATAGTCATAACTACCACTTCCACAACTTCCACCATATGAACTTGTATCACCTATATTAGATACTGAAAGAGTATCTTTAAAAGCAGCCATATATGTATACATGTTAGTTGATTCATTTCCAGCCGCAGCAACTACAAGTACTCCTTTTCCTTTTGGAGTCTCTTTCATTTTGTTTACCATAGCTCCAACAGATCTAGATCTATCAGCCTTCCCTAATGAAGCATTTACAATTCTAACGATCTTATTAACATTTGTTTCACTTTGAATATAAGATATATATTTGAACCCTTTTATAATAGCAACATCACTTATTGTTGCCTCAGAATCTGTAATTTTAATCGCCATTATTCTACATACAGGACATACTCCCCCTAATCCTCCACTATCTGTAGCAAAATCAGATGATACAATTCCACTTACATGTGTTCCATGGAAACAAGAATTTCCAGAACAAGTTCTTCCAAATCCACCTGAACCTATTGGATACACACTTCCATCTCCTAAATCCCCAGGTATAGAAGCCGTGGTATTACATCCATACTCATCATCCTGACCACAGTTAGAAACTCCTTTTTGAGGATTATGCCACATATGATTTACAAGTTTTGGATGTTCAGCATCCACACCACTATCAAACACAGCAACTATAGGATGGGTTACACTTTTACCTTCCAAGAAAGTATATGCATCCAATAACTTAATCTTATCATACCAATACGGTGTAGCTCCTGAGGTAAAAGTCTGCGTATACGTTTTTTTTATAATCCCCCATGTACTATCATCATAAGTTCCTTCAAAGGGACGACTTAGATAATTGGGCTCAGCATATTCTATAAGTCCTCTTTGATTCCACTCATCTATAATACGATTTGCTTCTTGATAGTTTTCAAATTTTACCTCAGCCAAAGCTACATAATTAGCTTTTGTACTATATTTAAGCTTTATCATGTTATCAACAGGACTATATCCTTCTACAGTTAAATCCTTGATATAATCAACATTTTTTAACTGTTCTAATACAGATGGATTTTTTCTATCAATATAGTAGAGTCCTTCCACATTATCAGTAGTATCATAGGAGGTAAGATAATTTATTCCTACTACTCCACGAGACCCTATCAGTTTTAAATAAACATCAGAATAAAAAGTTTTTAACTCAGATCTATAAGCAATGTTCATATAGTTTAACAATTTATTCGAAGATGTTTTAAACGCTACGATATAAGTATCTTTCGAGGCTCTACCTGTATCTATAAGATCTTGGGTTAGATAAGTGATATTATGCCTTGGAGTATCCTTTGCTATTTCCAATATATCTTCAATAGATCCACAACCATATTGAACTACCGTAATTATTATTAAACTGAGTACCGAAAAATATATTTTCAATCGAGTTATCATAATTTCTCTTTTCTAAAAGACTATTGATTACTATTCAATCAAACCCATAACTTCTACTGAATCACCTTTCTTAAATTTTAAATTCAACTCTTTGAGTTGACAAGTTAATTTATCAAAGAAACAATCTTACTAGTCACCATGTTTAATATCTAGGAATAGATAGGATTTTAATATGGATAAATTTCTTACATCCTCACTTCCCTTTTCACCAAACGATTCTTTATTGGAATGTATACCAAATATTTCAGAAGGAAAGGATTCTTCCGTAATAGATAAGATAGTGTCTTCCATATCTGATACAGACGGTATCCAAGTTTTAAACGTAGATTCATCTCCATCTGCAAACAGAACAGTTATTACCTTTATAGGAGAAAAAACAAAACTTGTATCAGCCTGTACAAAATTCATACTAACAGCATTAGATCTTATCGATATGAGGTTTCATCACGGAGTTCATCCTAGACTTGGAGCAGTGGATGTATTTCCAATAGTTTCTTATAAAAACTCTTCTATTTACGATGCTATAGAACTTTCAAAAAAAATAGCCCAATCTATCTACCAGCAAATAGATCTTCCTATTTTTTTCTACGAATATTCTTCTTACAAAAGAACACCACTTCAAGATATACGCCGTGGAGAATACGAATCTTTAGACAAAAAACTAAAGTTTTTTCCTCCTGATTTAGGATCCAGGTTTAATCCTAAAACAGGAGCTTTGACCATAGGGGCCCGGCTTCCTCTTATAGCTTATAACATAAACATGGATTCAACCTGTTCGATTCAAACAGCTAAACATATTGCTTCCCTTATCAGAGAATCTGGAAACAAAATACAGACAGGTTGGTTAAAGAATTTAAAAGCTATCGGTTGGTATCTAGATGATATTGACAGAGTTCAAATCTCTTGTAATCTTACCGATTATAAACAAACTCCTTTGTTTGTAGTATATGAGTTAGTTCGATCTCTTTCAAAACTTCTAGATACTCGTGTAACAGGATCCGAAATCGTAGGTCTTGTTCCTTACCAAGCACTTACTGACACGTACAGGTACTACACTAAAGATCATACCACTACTGATCCTACAACTATACTTGAAAGAGCCTCCTTTTATCTGAATCTTTCAGATATATCTCCGTTTAATATCTACACAAAGGTTTTATTCTAGTTTATTCTTTTTCACTACTAGTTGTTTCTTTTTCTTCATCTTGATCTTTTCCTGATTTTCTTTCAGGGAATACAAAAGAAAAACCTTCTTTTTCTAGTTTAAGTTTTGCACTAAAAGGTCTTTTTCTTTTAGAGATAAACTTATGAAGCATTTTAGTTTCTCCACTAGTTACAAGATCTTCTACTTCTTCCCTAGATAGTCTCCTTTGACAAATCACCTTAGGAATACAAAAACCAGATTTATGTTCTCTATACTGACTGCAAGCATAATCTCTTTCTCCCTCACTAATCTTACAATCTCCTTTATGTATAGGACATATTCCAAAAGGAGTAGCATCTACAGGTTCAGTATTTTCAGAAGAGTCTACCTCTTCTGAAGATAGATTTTCTTTTACTAAAACTCCCTTATCTAATTTCAAGATTGCTTTATACATTTTCCCAGTCTGATATCTAAACCCATCAAGTTCAACACTTGTTCCGTGATCTAATAGATAGCTTACAGTCTTTCTATCCATATATCTTCCGTAACTATCCTTCCAGATAATAAAACTACATTTTTTTTCCTTACTACTCATTCCAGGATCATTATGCTCGCAACTATAAAACCATGCTCTTTCATATACCTTACTACCACATACAGGACATTTCCCAACACTATCTAAATCCTTATACATGAGATGAAAATCCATGTTCTTAACAGATTCTACGACCTTATTAGTAATAGTTTTTATCTCATTCATAAAAGAACTTTCAGTTCTTTTACCTTCTTCAACCTCAGATAGATGTAGTTCCAGTTTTGCAGTAAGTTCTGGAGAAGTCAAAGATGCTGAATCTATCTTATGCAGTACATCTATAAGACGAATTCCTTTAGGTGTAGGTCTAAGATCTGAATCCACATATTCTTTATATTTTAGATTCTCTATAATATCAGCTCTTGTAGCAGCAGTTCCAAGTCCTTCAGCTTTTTGTAGAGCACTGGAGAGTTCCTCATCTTCTACTACTCTTCCTGCGTTTTCCATAACACTTAAAAGTCCTGCCTCATTCATTCTAGAAGGAGCTCGACTCATACAATCTTCTATCTTAGATCCTTCATGTTTAACTTCTACACCTTCTACTTTATCCTGTCCCTTCTTCAATGGAAGGAAAGAATTTTCCTTTTCTTCCTTTTCATATACACTCATCCATCCTGGTTCTTTTAGAATTGAAGGAGGTCTACTAATAAAATATTCACCCTCTACTACTGTAGTTCTTTCAACATCTTCATACACTGCTACCGGATAGAAAGAAGCCAGAAACCTTCTAACAACAAGATCATAAAGTTTAAA
>CACXFL010000034.1 GCA_902766925.1 uncultured bacterium
ACAATCACGTTTTTAAAAGGAGGAGAATCAAACAGAGCTCCTGCAAGAACTATCAGGGTATAAAACCATCCTCTAGTTTGATCTTGACCTTCTGCTATAAAATCAGCTGGAAATACTCTTAAGAATTTTTCCTTATTTTCAAAAGGATAATGGTTTTGAGCATAAGGCATTGATCCTGATTCAAACCAACAGTCAAACACTTCAGAGATTCTTCTCATCTTAGCTCCACAATGAGGACAGCTAAATTCAATATCATCTATAAAATGTTTATGAAGATCTTCAATCTTTCTTCCAGAAAGTTTTTCTAACTCTGCTACAGATCCTACTGCATGAAGATGAGTTTCATCTTTTTCACAAACCCAAATAGGTATAGGAGTTCCCCAGAATCTATTTCTACTAATTGCCCAATCTCTTGCATTTTCTAACCATCTACCCATACGTCCATCTCTTAGGTGAGATGGTACCCAACGTATAGTTTTATTAAGTTCTACCAGTCTATCTTTAAATTTTTCTACTGCTACATACCAGGTAGGAATTGGTCTATAGATCAGAGGAGCTTCAGTTCTATCACAATGAGGATAACTGTGAACTATAGTTTCATGTTTAAATATTTTACCTTGTTCTTTTAAGGTTCTGATAATATTTTTATCAGCATCTTTAATATACTGACCAGCAAATTCCGGAACTTCATCTGTAAACTTACATTCTGCATCCATAGGATCTACTGTAGGAATAGAATTTTTCTTACACAGTCTAAAGTCATCTTCCCCGTAAGGAGCAAGGTGTACTATACCAGTACCTGCATCAGTAGTTACATAATCATCGTTAAGCATCCTAAATGAATTAGGATTATTTTTAAAATAAGAAAATAGTGGTTCATACTCTCTACCTACTAGATCTGATCCCTTACATCTAGAAACTATCTCATATTGGGAAGGATCTTTATATACAGCAGCTAGTCTTTCTTCACATAGCCAATAGTTTTCATTAGAGTTTTTATCAAGCACTTTTACATAATCTAAACTTGCCTTAGTAGCTAAAGCTAGATTCGATATCAGTGTCCAAGGAGTAGTAGTCCAAGCAAGAAAATAGGTATTATCCTCTCCCTTACATTTAAACTTAACTGTAAGCGCAGGATCTTGAACATCTTTATAGTTAAGGTTAGCTTCAAAATTAGATACCACAGCACTGATTCTTGGAGAATAAGCAACAACTTTAAGATCTTTATATACTAAACCCTTTTTAAAAAGTTCAGAGAAAGCCCACCATACAGATTCCATAAAAGATCTATCCATGGTTCTATATTGGTTATTCCAATCTACCCAACGTCCAAGTCTTTTAATAGTATGTTTCCATTCATTTGAATAATGAAATACAGTTGATCTGCAAGTTTCATTAAACTTATCTACCCCCATAGCTAAAACATCTTTTCTTCCATTAAGTTTAAATTTCTTTTCTACTTCAAACTCTACAGGAAGCCCATGACAATCCCATCCAAATCTTCTTTCCACATAGTATCCACGCATATTCCAATATCTAGGAACAACATCTTTTAAAACTTGACCCAGCATATGTCCATAGTGAGGAAGTCCATTTGCAAAAGGAGGTCCATCATAGAAATTAAATTCTTTTTTAATATCAGCTTTATTTCTATTATCGTTAGTTTTTTCAAATATTTTCTTCTCATCCCAAAACGCAAGGATTTTTTCTTCCATATCTACAAATTTTATATCTGATGAAACCGGTCTCATAAACTCCCCTTATAAAACCATTAACCAATAATTTAATTGACTTAAATAAACCAAGAACTTAGCCTATCTAAAAATAAGATCATTATAATTAATAAAAGATTTTATCTTTTATCAATTAAAAAATGATTTTATACCTTTTTCTAGTTAACTTCTATGCAAAATATCATAGTTCAGTTACCTATTAATCGATTGGAGATTATATGTTAGACCAAAAAGAACAAAGAGGAATGATAGAGAAATTATACATTGATCAAGGATATACTCTGGTAGGTGTAGATGAGGTAGGAAGAGGATGTATTGCCGGAGATGTCTATGCTGGAGCTGTGATACTAGATTATAAAAAGCTCTATGAGCTACCAGATGACAGAAGAGAACTTATAAAAGATTCTAAAAAATTATCAGCTCATCAACGAGAAAATATCTGTGGGTTAATCAAGGAAGTTTCTCTAGCATCCGCTGTAGCTCCAGCTAGTGTAGAAGAAATATTTGATCTAGGGATAGTAGATGCCGTGATGCTTGCTATGAGAAGAGCTCTAAAACAACTCAATGTAGAATTTAACTTCTTATTAATAGATGGAAAACAAAAATTAAAAGACTGTCCTGTAGATCAACTAGCTGTAGTTAAAGGAGATTATCTTTGCTACTCTATAGCTGCTGCTTCCATTCTAGCAAAAGTGACTAGAGACAAATATATGCATGAACAAGCTAATTTTTATCCTGGCTACGGTTTCGAATCTCATGTTGGATATGGAACAAAAAAACATATTGAACAGATCAATAAGATTGGTATTAGTCCAATTCATAGACGAAATTTTGAACCTGTAACTTCTTATGTAAAAGAACATAATTTATAGTCTAGTTAAAAAATTAACCCTTTGTCAGGCTCTTCTAAAAAAGATTTGACGCTACCTTATTAGTACAGTATCTTAGCTGAAACTAATGTATTTTACAGGGGTTTTTAATGATAAAAACTATTATCATATCTATAGTTAGTTTTTTACTATTTACGGTTATTGCTCCACCGTTAATGAGTGATAACTACAAGGTATGTTATGCCCTGTTTGCAAAATCAATTCCTAATAGTACTACTGGAGTAGCTGTTGTAAGAACCATAGATAGGTATCGTTTTACTAATACCCCAAGTAAAGATTTTGTTGATTGGAATATAAAACTAGAAGATCAAAAAGATTTATTAAAACTGTTTGTACTTTTTATGGAAAAATCCCATCTTACTGTAGATGAGACAATTTGGGAATTTATTAAAATAGCTTTTCAGATAAGACATCTAGAAAGACGAAGTCTCATCTCTTTAGCTGATGGAGCCGTATACAAAGTACTGGCAGATATTATAGGGTTCGGAGATATATATACCCTGATTGATAATGCGATTAATCATGATGATAGTAGTTGGTATCATACTTTAAGCCTATGGAATCGTGAGGAACTTATAAGAACTCTCAAAGAATATAAAGAACTCACAGATCTTATAGAAGCATTAAAAACTGATAAGTATAACGATAAGATTCTGTCTCAACTTTATTCTAAAAACGAAGTATCTGTAACTCATGATCAAGATCCTACGGATTCATTTAATTCATTAACAAATCTTATAATCACTTTGGTTAAAAATGCTCCTAATTTTAAAAACATAAATCAAGTTATAGGGACAGATCTTGCATTTTGGAAAACTTTTCTTTCTTTAAGTAAGAATCCTATACCTCAAGATGTTTTCTTTTGGTATACCTTCGTAGAATCGTTAAAAGAAAAAACTGTTAGGGTTATTAAACAAACTATATCTTACCTTGATATTTTATACGATCGACTGGGTAGTATTAGAAATGATTCTTATAGAGGTTCTGTATTTCTAAAAGAACACCTTGCGAGTTACCTGGATGTTACTGCTACTTCAATATTAAAATTAGAACGACTAAGAGTATCTATAGAAGCTATAGATTTAAAAAAATCAGGTATCAGCCAAAAAATTACAAATAAAAAACTGGTTGAAGCTATCTTGGGTTTAGTTAATAGAAGTTTACTGAGACCATATACCAACAAATCAATACTACTTTTTTTCGAAGCTTTCTTTGATCTTAATAATGATTTAATTTCAACTCTTCAGGAAGAATATATGTCTCTTTTTGCTTTTTATCAAAAAGATCCTTCAAAAGCTGGTGATATCTACAAATATTTTTTCACTTCTAAATATGATAGTAACTATATAGAATATCTAAAAACTACCTATGGAGCAGAAGCTGTAGAAAAACTTTTAGAACTTCTAGCTGTATCAGATAAATAGGAAAAACACTTAATTTTTTAATAAAAGATTGTTGTTCTATGGATATAGGTTACTAAGTTTTTATTCCTATATTTCTATTTGATTTATCTTACTGATACCTTAACTATTTCCAATAAGTTGTACTGAATTATCTTCTCTAACAATTACAAAACCTGAAATCATAGGAAAGACTTTTATAACAGGAAT
>CACXFL010000035.1 GCA_902766925.1 uncultured bacterium
GTTTGATTATCTTTTATATTTTTACTCTCTTCTATTAATGTAAGAGCATTATCGGTATTAGTATTGTTACTAGAATCAGTATCTGAATCTAAATTAATACCTGCAAGATCCTTATCCAAAGAATCTTGAGATTCTATGTAAAGTTCAGGACTAATTCCAAGTACTAAACTTTTTTCTAAAATTTGTATCGTCTCCTTTTGCTTTTGAATAGTTTGTTTTAGTTCTTCCATCTCTGCTTGCATACGAGCAAGATCTAAATCTGTTTGTTTAAGTGCTTTAGAAGAATCAGGAGCGGTTACAACTTTCGTAGATTTAATCTCAACCTCTTCCTTTTTTTCCCCAGAACTAGAACAACCAAGAATTATAAAAATTAGACCACAACTTAGGATATATATAAGATATAAACTGTTATTTTTCACATCAGTCTCCTTAATTGATTCTTATATCTGCCATAATATATTATATTATATATTCTTCCCTGATCGTAATGATAAAATGAATTGGGACTGCTTTTCTATTATTTTATACCAGATAGGCTTTTGATTCCAGAGAATAACGATCAAAGAAAGATGTGTTTTTTTCAGAGATTTTTTATATTATAACATAACGGTTAGTATAGATATTGGTATCTATACTTTATCCTAGATAAATTTAAAGATGGTAATTTGTTATATTTTTAAGAAAAAACATATGAAAAATTTAGTTTTCTTTTATCTAATTTCAATTATTCTTTATATAAGCCTTGAGTTTCCTACACTACACGGAGCTCCTAAGATTATAGAGGAATTTTCTGAATCCAAAGGTTTTCTACCTATCAGTATGACGGGGTTGAATCCACTTGATAAGATTTTTTACCTATCTTTTGATGCTGCACTTTCCATGGATTATAACAAGTCATCTCAAGCTTTAAAAACAGGCAATCCCTATATAAATATTGGTATAAAACACAGTTTAAAAAATACGTGGTTTCTAGGATTTAACGTAGGTAGTTTTAACTACAACAATTCTAGTAAATCTGGTTCTTACCTTAATTATGTTAAAATTTCTCAAGAGATTTCATATCCTTTTAACCTTTACTACCCCGTTTATACTTTGGTAGGAATTCAGATGGGATATGCTTTTCCAGTAGCCTCTCAAGTTAAACTATTTAATATTGATAAATCCAGAAAAAATACTTTATTTTTTTCTGGATTTATGACCTTTTTATATTATTATTCAACTGACTATTCATTTTATCTTAGAATCGATATGAATCATTCTATAGATACTTCTGATATGAATAGATTAAGTGTTGCTTTAGGGGTTATGAGGGCTCTTATTTAATTTTAATTAAACTAAAGGTGAATTAATGGCTGAAGTTTTTGATCCTAAAAATATAGTTTGGGAAAGTGAAGAAGTTGATAATGCTAGAACTAAGCAAGAAGCAAACGCTCAATCTGATACTGAGTTTTCAAAGATGTTTGCTGAATCTAACGAAAAAGCTAGCAGTGGTTCTACAAAGGCTCCTTTAAAAGTTGGAGGTAAAATAACTGGAACTATCCTAATGTTATCAGCTGATAGTCAGGATGTGATAGTAAATCTTGGAAATAAAAGTGTTGGAATTCTTCCTTATTCAGAACTTAGTTCATCTGATAGGTACACTAACCTCAAAGTTGGCGATCTTATAAGTGCTGTTATAGTTGGAAGGACCGGTTCTGAATATCATTTGTCTTTAACAGGTTCTACTAATCTAAAATCACAAGAGGATATAAAAAATGCTTATACTAATAGATTAGCTGTTAAGGGAAGAGTTACCTCTGAGAATAAAGGTGGTTTTGATGTGGTAATTTTTGGCAAACGTGCATTTTGTCCAATTTCAGCTATGGACAAAAAACCTATTAATGATAAATCCCAATATTTGAATCAGGAGTTTGAGTTTATCATCACTCAATATGAAGATAATAACCTAGTGGTATCAAGAACTCAGTATCTAAGGATGAAGGAAAAAGATGCTCTGATTCAGTTAGAACAAGATCTAAGTCAAAATCCTTTTTTAGAACTATCTGGAACTGTTACAAGAGTTGAAAATTTTGGAGCATTTGTAGAACTAGATAATGGAATTGAAGGACTGGTACATAAATCTGAACTTAGTTGGGGTAAAGTGATAGATGTATCGGATGCTGTAACGGTTGGAGATAGATTAAGAGTTAAGGTTCTAAAAATCTCTAAGGAAGATACTAGAGTAAGAGTATCTTTATCTGTTAAATCTGTTAGTCAAGATCCTTGGGAAACTGTAGATGAAAAAATAAGCATTTCCAAACCTATGGAAGGTACTATCACCAAACTTGAAAAATTTGGTGTCTTTGTAGAACTTTCACCTGGTATAGAAGGCTTACTTTTAACTGGGGAACTTTCTTCTAATAAAAAGATCAAACATCCTAGTGATGTGGTAAAAGTTGGAGATAAGATATCTGTATATGTTAAAGAAATAGACAGGTTAAAAAGAAGAATTTCTTTAAGTCTATCAGAGGGATCTTCTTCTTCTCAGGATGATTCTCCTCGTGAATGGGTTACAAAGAAAGACAATAAAGGACTTGGAATTTTTGGAAAATTATTACAAGATGAACTGGATAGGCACTCCAAGTAATGTGGGGTGTTGCCAAGGGGGTATAGCTCAGTTGGTAGAGCGTGTGAATGGCATTCACAAGGTCGACGGTTCGATTCCGTTTGCCTCCATTTGGAAGGATCTTTGATACTTCTAGTTTATTTTGTTTGATTAAAGAACATAGAATGATGGCTAGATCCTTCGTGACATTACTTCATAACCTCGTCAGGTCCGGAAGGAAGCAGCGATATTGAATGCTAATGGGTACTTAGGTAATCTAGCTGTCATTGTGTGTTCTTTAATTTTTTCTGGAAGTGATTTTTTCTATGTCTTACCAACCTTTAGCAGTAAAATACAGACCTCAAAATTTCGAGCAACTTGTTGGGCAAGAGGCTACAGCTCTTGCTCTTTCTAATGCGGTACGTCTTTCTAGAATTCCAAACGCTGTGATTCTATCTGGTATAAGAGGTACAGGTAAAACTACTGTTGCTAGAATCTTTGCTAAAGCTCTAAATTGTTCTAATCCTCAAAATGGATCCCCTTGTTTAGTCTGTGATAATTGTCGTGCTATAAGTGCGGGGATACATGAAGATGTAGTAGAAATAGATGGAGCTTCTAATACTGGGGTTGATGATATAAGAGCCTTAAAAGAAACCGTAGTATATGTACCTCAACGTGGTAAATATAAGATCTATATAATTGATGAAGTTCATATGTTGTCTACAAGTGCCTTCAATGCCCTTTTAAAGACACTCGAAGAGCCTCCTAGCAATGTAGTTTTTATCTTTGCAACAACAGAGATTCAAAAAATTCCTGAAACTATTATATCAAGATGTCAAACTTTCTTTTTAGAAAAGATCTCCTATCAGGATATATACAACAGGTTAAACTGGATTTTAAATCAGGAATCAATTCCTTTTGATGAAAAAGCTCTAAAAATTATCGTAAAAGAAGCTGGAGGATCCATGAGGGATGCTTTGACTCTACTCGATAAAACCATAGTTTTAGGTGGAGGGCAAGTGGATCTTGAATCTATTGGAAAGATCAGTGCTTCAGGATCTTCTCTGTGTTTAGATCTTTTGTCTTATCTTCAAAGAAAAGACAGGGTATCTGTATTTTCTACTCTTTCTTCTTTAGAACAGAGCGGTATAGATTTATCCAAAGTTATAGAGGAGCTTTGTCAGATTACAAGACACTGTTTTATTATTAGAGATTTAGAGAAAGATTTAGAAGATCTTCATTCTTTAGGAATTGATGAGGTTGAATATGATCGTCTAAATTCTATTGCAAAAGTTTGTCATCCTCTTGAATTAAATACTTTATTTAGATTACTTGTAAAATGTAGAGCTGATCTTACTAAAACAGATTTAGATAGATATATTATTGAAAACTATCTAATGGAGTGGTGTCTTATTCCTTATAAAAATCCTTTTAAAAATTTAGACAACATACCAGCTAACGGTACTTCAAATAAACCAGATACTGATAATATACAAGGTAGTAATCAAAACTTTGATATTAATACAAAATCTACTTCAAGTTATAATCCTCCTTCTTATCCTAGTACTTCTACCTCTACTCCTTCTACTGGGAAAAAGCTTGCAGCTTTAAATCTTGATTTAAGCAAGACAAATTCGGTAAAACCTAATCCTTTGGAATCTAGCGATAAAGTTCAATCAGATCTATCCCCTAATTTAACTCCAAGTTCTACTACTGTAGATGCTCCTAGTTCCGATGAGATTTTAAGTTCTTCTGATTATACTAATCAGTTCCAAGAACCTACTCATTCTATTTTATCTAAAGTTTTAGATTCTTCCTCAGATTTAATATCATCATGTGATTCAGAGGGTCAAGATTCAGCTTTAAATTCAACGGAAGTTAAAACTTCCGTCCAATCTCCTTCTACTAAAGTACAAGAAGTTCTAGATTCAAAAAAAACTTCTTCTACCATATTTCCTGAAACTTGGGATGAACTGGTAGAAACCTGGAAAGGGAAAAAACCTTTTCAAGCAAGAATTCTTGAAGAAACAATTTGTACTCATTATTCTAGGGACTCTATAACTCTTTTAATCAATAAGTCTTCTCTTGCTGCTTGTCAGCTTCTTCAAGAGCAACAAAAAAAATCAATTGAACAATCTTTTAAAGTAATGTTTGGATTCCAAGGCAAACTACTTGTTACCACCCAAGAATCTAGTATAAACAAGGTATCCTTACCAGAATGTGATTTAGGGAAAAGTCAAGATACTATTGATAAAAACCCTTCTTTAATAGATAATGTAGAAGGTGCTGTATCGCAAGAATATCTATCAATTTTAGATAAGAAAAAGATCGCAAGACAGCAAAGAGAGAAGTTTTTAAATGAGCAAATTGCTGGTAATTGTATTACTGGAATAATAGGTGAGACATTTAAGAACAGTAAAATTACTTCTATAACAGTGGATGAGTAGTTAAGTGGCTTTTACTAATACTAAATCAAAAGAGGTTCATTGTAAGTTATTATATTTTGGAGCTACGGGTGCTGGCAAACTTACAAGTTTAAGATCTATTTATAGACTCACTTCCCTCAGTTATTCTTCTAATATAATCGATTCAAATGATAGACAACCTCGTTGGTTTTCTTTTCTTCCAGTAAGCTTAACTCATATAAATGATTTTCATATTAAGTTACACTTGTATTCAGCAAACTGGGACAGGGTTCCAAAAGATTCTCATTTTGCCTTGCTTCAAGGAGTAGATGGAATTGTGTTTGTGATAGATTCTAGAATTGAAGCTATGGCTTCAAACTTCGAAGCTATCAGCCAATTAAAATCTCTTCTTCTTTCAATAGATAAGAACCTTTATGATATTCCGATAGTACTACAGTATAACAAAAGAGATCTTTCGGATATCGTAGACACAGTTACTCTAACCCGTCAGTTTAATATTTTTAACTGTCCTGAGTTTGAAAGTGTTGCTACTAGATCTGAGGGGACAATGGAAGCTTTAAAGGGACTTTCCAGAATTATTTTATCCAAACTTTCTTTCTAGACTAAGGTTATATAGTTTATGTTTATAAAAGATCCAAATGATTATGCTATAATACTTTTGGGAATAAAAGACCCTACTGGGGTTTTTTACTTTCCATCAAACTGTATGAATTCTGATTTGGACATAGATATAGATTTAAAGAATTATTGGGGATTATTTTTTAAAATAGATTCCAGAACTGCTGTAGAAGAACAGATTATAAAAACAGTATTAGCTTATACCGATTGTACTGAACAAGATATTAAAGATCTAAACATTTGTTCTAATTTTAGATCTACTATATATATAGGTTCTACTCCGATAAGTTTATATCTTGTACTTAAAGAAAAAGTTACAAAAGTATTAGAAGATAAAAATTATAAAAAAATCACAGATATCATTAAAGATTTACCTAATAATAAAAATAGAATTTCTTATATGTTCATAGTACAATATTTAAGTTCTTTAAATTTAGATGATCTCACTGCTACAGAAGTTAGTGAAGCTGATTTAAGTAAGTATTTTGATCAAAAAAACTGAACTGATAATTAATTCATCAAAATTTAAAGATATCTACTCCTGATGTAAATAGAGTCCTAGATTGGACGGAGGAATATATGTGGTTAATTGATAAGATTAGAAGTTTTAATGAGAGAAGAGCTCAAAACAGGATTAAACACTGTTTAAAGGTGGTATCTAATTCAAAGGCTATTAAGGAAGAGCGTATGGCTGCTATTGGTTTTTTTGCTGATATGAGTGATCCATCGATTGCAATCCCTGCTCTTTTATCAAGATTTGAATATAGCTTAGAGCACGGTATAAACGATACGAGAGAAAAAGAACTTGCAATGCGTGGAATTGTGAAATACCAACCAGAAGAGATTCTTCCATTTCTTCAAGCTCACCTGAAACAAACAACCAGAATAGCTTGGCCTATGAAAGTTTTGTTTGATGTAGTACATGATGAAGAAAAGATAGTAGAAGTACTTTTGAGTTTGCTTAACTACTCTGATATATCTTTCGATCAGGCAGCTGTTGATAAAAACTATGACATACTGTGTTATCTTGCTGACTATAAATCAGATCTTATAACAGATAAGATTAAAGTATTTTTAAACGATGTTGATGAACGTGTTAGATTTGCTTGTATTGAAGTAATACTAAATCAAAATCTTGATGACAGTATAAAAGAGTACCTGGAACCTTTCCTAATGGATTCTTCGGTTGAAAACCGTCGTATAAGGATAGCAGTAATTGATCTGTTTATATCTAGAGGATGGAAGGTATCTGATATTAAAAAATTTGAGTCAGTAACTTTTGACGATAATGTTTTTCTAACTAAAAAAGGAAAATTTGAAAAAAGAGTTCCTATTAGTTAGATTACAAAAATTTGAGGTAAACTATATTTTTTTTATAAAAAAAACGATTTTTCTTGTATTTTACCTCGATACCAGAGATATTATTAGTAACGTATTAAACATCTGGGGTTAGACCTTGACTATTAGCTCTTTCTAACACGAATACCCATCCTTTCTCATAATATTCGTGTTTTGCTTACAAAAAGCGAAAAACCCTTTCTTTGGTCTAACCCTTTTTATTTTATTTATTCTCTGTGTTTCGGATTTTTAACTGAGTAAAGTCTTATTTGTCTTTCTATTTTTATTATACTATGGATTTTTACTTTCCTATACAGAATGAATCAAAAATTTTATTTAAAATTTCACTATTTTCTACATTTCCTATTATAGATTCTAGGGATTTAGTGGCTAACATTAAATCTTGAGCCAAACACTCATCGTAAATTCCTTCGCCTTGATCTTTGAAAAAAGAATCTAAATATGATATAGCCTGTCTGAGGGCCTGTTTATGTCTCAAAGAAAAGATAAAAGATCTTGATTTAAGATCAGTGGTGTTTTTATTTATAAAAGAGACAATCTCATTTTTTAATTCATTAATCCCGGTACCATCTTTGCATGAGATAGAAATAGTTTTAAAATGTTTTGATAAACTATTAGACATCGTTAATATACTTTTATCTTTTTTTTCTAAATCTGATTTACTAATAAGAACAATACAAGGTTTTTGTTTAGATCTAATATCTTCTAAACACTGATTCATATATGAAGATAGTGGAGCTTCACATGAGCAAAGACATAAAATAAGATCTGCTTCTTGAATTTTTTCTATAGATCTAGATATACCTATTTGTTCTATTATGTCTTCCGTATTATTTCTTATTCCTGCAGTATCAATAAGTCTAACAAGTTTTCCTTCTATAAAACAACTATCTTCAACATAGTCCCTTGTAGTACCAGGAATCTCAGATACAATACAACGATCCTTATCTAGTAGAGTGTTTGTAAGAGTTGATTTTCCAGAATTAGGTTCTCCTATAATACTAACCAAAAGTCCTTCTTTTAACATCTGTACAGATTTAAAAGTCGAGATTAGATCCTCTATCATAGATTTAACCTTAGTAACACTTTCTTTTATCTTAAGATCTTCTTCATTTACCGATTCTTCTTCAGGAAAATCTATACGAGCTTCTAGTAGTGAGATACTTTCGATGAGTTCTTGTTTCATACTTTCAATCTTTTCTTTAAGTCTAGATTGAGATGAATTTGATGCACACAACCACCCTTCATAACTTACCGCTTCGATAAGACCTTTAATAGACTCAGCTGTAAGAAGATCTATTTTACCATTAAGATAAGCTCTTTTAGTAAACTCTCCCCTAACGGCAAGTCTGATACCTAAAAAACGTACTATCACATCTATGATTGTATCGATAACGTAACGACCCCCATGACAAAAAATCTCTACACTATCCTCTCCAGTATAAGATCTAGGTCCTAGATAAAACGCAACATTTATATCATCTATTACCTCCTTACTATCAGGAGATATGAAAGAAGTATAGTACATGTATCGTTCTTTTAAATTTGATTCATCTACTTTCAAACTAAGACAACTTAGAATTTTTTTAATACACCCCTCTCCCGATACACGTACAAGAGCTACCCCAGAAGGAGGTTGACCACTCGATAGTGCTACGATAGGAGGAAAATTATTCATAAAAGAAACTCTTTTCTATTCTACTTTAATTCATCCTCAACATCTGACGAGCTAGAAGATTCTGAAGAATCCATAGATACACTTCCTTCTCCCTTAGGAAGAATCATAAGTTTTCTATTAGATCCAGATCCTATTGATTTAGTGTATACAAACTCGTTTTTATCAAGAGCCATATGAATGATTCTTCTATCAGCAGGACTTTTATAATCCAAGACTATTGGTTTTTGAGTAGAAGAAACTTTACGAGCCATATCCATTGCTAATACTACCAGGGAATTTTCTTTCTCTATTCTTTGACCACAAGAATCTACAAAAATCCTAAAAGGAAGTTCTCGTTTTAAAAAACGAGGTTTTTTTCTGATAAGATGTTCCAAAGCTTCATAAAGTTTTGGAGTCTTATGCATTATATCTCGGATATCTTGGTTATCTATATTAACTATAAGTCTATCATCATCAAGTTTTGTAGAAACATTAACTTTCTCGTCACTAAGATATGAGCATATACCCGAAGTAAAAGAAATAGCATCGGAAATGAAAGCTTGAAATTCTTCATCTGTCAAGGAAGACGATTCATCTTTTAATTCTTCTTTTTTGAAAGAACCATCAGATTCATTAACATCCTTTTTCCTAGACTGTCTATCTTGTTTTTTCTTAGAAATATGATCTTGAGGTTTAGATTTTTTCTTCAAAGGTTCTTCTCTAGAAGAATTTTTAACCATAACCTTTTTTTCTACCCAAGCATCTATTTCTACTTTTGAAAATCCTAAAAAAGATAAAAGAGAAAACCCAGTTTGAGAAATTATATCATATTTAATTCTTGTCTTTTCAACCCCTAGGCGTCGTTCTGCTTCAGAAAGAGCTTGATCTAAATTCTTAGCTTGGATTCTAATTTTTCTATCTGAGAACGATACATTATTATTCTTTTTATGAAAATTACGTCTACCCATTATATTTTTTTACCCTCTTTATCTGACTTATCTTCTACAATTTGAATATTGAGTTTTGCAGGAAGAATCTTATTAAACCTTCTTTGTTGAATGATACTAACTAATGTGTTTGTTAACATATATAACACTAGTCCTGAAGGCAGTGATAACATCATTACAGTAAATACTATAGGCATTGCCATAAGTATTTTTTGTTGAGTTTTATCCATGGTTGTATTTGGCATAAGTTTTTGTTGTAAAAACATCCCTACCCCCAATAGAATTGGAGTTATTAAGTAAGGATCAGGGGATGACAGATCATGGATCCAACCAAAAAATGGAGTATGACGAAGTTCTATAGATTGAGATAACACATTATAAAAAGCTATAAACACAGGAATCTGAGGAAGTACAGGTAGACAACCCGCTGCTGGGTTGATCTTGTTTTGAGACATAAACTTCATCATTTCTTGTTGTTGTTTTTGAGGCTCATCTTTATACCTTAATTTTATCTGAGCCATAGCTGGTTGAAGTTGTTGCATCTTTTTAGCTGATACTGCTGCCGTTCTTGCTAAAGGATAGAACAGAAGTTTTAGTATAAAGGTAAGCAGAATTATTGCTATACCGTAGTTAGGAATAACCTTATAGAAAGCTTTAAGTATAGCAAGAAGTGGATGAGCTATTATATTAAACCATCCAAGATACAAAGTATTTTTAAAACTTTCATCTACTGAAACTAAGGTAGAAACATCTTTAGGTCCGTTGAATACCAAAAAATCTAAATTAACTTCACCACCGGCCTCTACCATACCTTCACTTTGAGATAGATAGAAATCAAGATAACATTGTTCCTTAGAAGATGAAGCTTCTTTTTTTACAGAGTAAGAAAGTTTTCCAACCTTAGGTTTTACAAGCTTTACAAAATAGTGAAGATCTTGACCTATAAAATCAAGAGTTGAAGAAGAACCTTCAAGTAAAGATTTTGCTTCTAGTTTATCACAAGCTGATTTTAAATCTTCACTCTTTCTTGAATTATCTATTCCAACAATTGCAAAATAATTTCTAGGAACAAAGGAAGGAAGCCAAGAAGATGAAGAAGCAAAATCAATTCGATCTCTTATATTTATTCCTGTGTCTAGATTTCTAGGTTCTTCCAAAAGATTTTTATAAGAGATCTTTAAATTAGAACTATATCCAGATTCGGGAATAGTGTAACTAAGAGTTATCAACCAGTTATTTTGAATCTTTGAAAATTTGATGGTGTTATCAAGGCGTTCAGCCTGATATAAAGCAGGTACTGATGAATCAAAATTTGCCGAAGCATTTATAACTAACTGGTCCGAAGGTGTATCATAATTTAACAGTTCAACCGCTTCTTCATTCTCTGTATTTTTAAAATATTTTTTTAATACCACACTTTTAAAAGAAGCTGTTACTTGATCAAACTCATAACTTACATCATCGTTTGAAAACTTAAGATCTTCTGGTGCTAGAGGAACGGCGTTTTGTTCTAGCTTAGTTCCAGAAACCTGTCCCCCTTTTATTTCTTCACTACTAGAAGGACCTTTATCTTGATTAACTTCTGGTTGAGAACTCCCTGCTTGTTCTACGGTATAATTAAATCTATCAGGATATTTTTTATCTAAGTATTTATTGTAAGCTACATAAAAAACCACACACAAAACTATAGCTAAAATAGTATTTCTTTCCATTACGGTAAATCCACTCCCCCTGGATGAAATGGATGACACTTCAGTAGACGAACCACAATCTTAAAACATGCTTTAGGCAAGAAATACTTAGACAAACATTCTACAGCATAACAGGAACAAGTGGGATAAAACCTACATCTTCTCCCCAACCAAGGAGAAAGACATATCTGATATATTCTAATCAACGCTATCAAGCATTTTACGATTCCAGTATATATTAACCTTAAAAAAAAATTATTTTATCTTTCATAACTACCTTCCCGAGAAGGTGATTTTAATAATAATTTCTTATAAATTCTTGATAAACATTGTTTAACATCCAAGCTAATCATCTCACCTGTGGTATTAGCGACACCTCTTCTTGCTATCAAAACAACATCTAAACTAGGATAGAGACCTTTATTATTTCTAAACGCTTCTCTACAAAGTCTTTTAATTCTATTTCTGGTAACAGCTCCACCTATTTTCTTAGATACAACCACTCCCAAACGAGGTACCAGGTTCTCAGTAATTCTACCTAAAACTACAAAAGAAGTACTAACCCATTTAGAAGAATCTGCATACATAGTTTGATACTCTCTGTTTTTTAATATCCTGTTTTCTTTTGAGTATTCAAACATCTAATTTATCTCTTTCTAAATCAATACGGTTAGCTCCTCTACGTTAAAATCATCCACAGATTAATAAATCAAAGTTCATATCTATATCAATATAACTACGAATAGATAAAACTCTTCTTACTTACTTGGTAAAGATACTAACTGTTAAACGTTTTCTTCCTTTTGCTCTTCTAGCAGAAAGAACACTTCTTCCACCAGCTGTTTGCATTCTAGCCCTAAAACCATGAGTTCTAAGCCTTTTAATCTTACTTGGTTGATAAGTTCTTTTAGTCATTTTTAACTCCAATCCACATTTCAATGAAATATATAATAAATAATTGAATATAATTTACAGACTTTAACCGCTTATAATGAAACATAAAAGGTCTGTTTATACAAACAAAAAATTAAAGCTTAATAAAAAAATTAAACCCCTCAAAGTCCACTTAGAATATCAGATTATTTTGTTTTTATAAATATAAATAATAAGATTTTCTCTGGATTAATCTTAGATTTCATGGGTTTATATCAGACCATCTGACCTATATTTATCCTTCATGTGAACACAAAACAGCTTTTGAATGATGAATCCAGTCTTAAAAAGGATAAATTTATTAAAAAAATGTTAAAAAAAAGTTCAATAAAATCAAGATCTGAGTAAAAATTGCGTGATTAATTTTTAATTATACTTGACTAAAATTTAGTCATGTGCTATAAAGCGAATATAAAACGACAAGTGGTGTGAGATAGAAAAAGTTAATAAACATTTTATCGGAGGATTTATTATGTGCAATAAGAATTTCAATTTATTAGTATCAGCTTTATTCATCCTTTCTTCATCAGTTATCTCTTGTTCAGACGAAGTATCTATACCTAATGATAATAATGATCCAAATGTAGTATATACAAATAATAATGATGATGAAATTTCTACAGTTAGTTGTGAATCTAATCTTTTAAATTCTTCAAATCATTGCTTAACAGCAGATGAAGTTGATGAAATTAAAAATAATTGTTCACGTATTGTTGAAAAAAATTCTTATCTAAACTCTACCCCTTATGTAAACAACAATACTGCAAATATGATCACAACATTCGATCCAAGAGAAGAACTTCATAGTGCTGATGGTAAAAGTAAAGCTACATTAGCTGAACTATGCACAAACTATCTTAACCAAATTAATAGTGATGACACCGATGCTAACAATGTTAACGACGCTACTGCTACTAACGTAGTTGATCAAAACGGAATAAATCCTTATTTAGGACAAGGACAAAATCCTTACCATAGAAATGGAATGGTTCGCGATTATAGAAACTCTAATCAACTTTCTGGTAATCCTATGAGACCACAAAATACTAACCATAGATACGGCATGAACAAAAGATCCTCAGATTCAAGATGGAATGGCCAAGCTTCTTCTGATCTAAACAGCAGATGGTCAGCTCAAGAATACAATAACTCTAATGGAGCCTGGGACCAACAAGAATACAGAAATTACATTCTCTCTCAACTGTTCAACAAAGCAATAGACTGGGCTAAAGAAAAAAGAGCTGCTCGTTATAACAGATAATTTATAATCCACACTTAATGCACATAAAAAAATATATCCTAGAAGAGGATTTAGTACTAAACTAAATCCTCTTCTTTTTATTGGAAAGACTACCCCCTGCTATTGTACCTTAGCTATTTTAAAGATTTTCCATGGTTTATAAGTTCCTTATTGTAAGAATTGATACTTCGCCTTGCTTCAAATAACATCATGTGAGTATCATACATAACTTTAGATAGAGTATAACTTTCACGACTTGAAAGATATTTTTCCAGCAGTTCTATATAGTCCGAATGAAGATAAGCTTGTCGTAGAACCTGGGATCTACTCCTGTCTGGATATGAATTAGTAAGTTTTTCAACAGTAGAGCTAAGTTTTATTTCAATTAAATCATAAAGTCTCGTGTAAACCTGTTTTGATTCTACACATCCTACTGATAGATCCTTTATAATATCTAAAAGTTTCTGTTGATTTATCTTAATATCAATCATGATACCTTACTTTCTACCCTACTACCTTACTACCTGTTTTAAATACTTTTTCAAATAATCTTTAGAATCAGTATCAAGCTCTGATGAATTCTGCAATTCGTTTTGAATATCTTCCAATATATTCTCCCTGTAACGTCTGTCTACACTGTAACGGTGAATTATCTGTATATCCTGACCGATAATTGATTTTCCATGATAATTACTTGAAGATACTCTACGACGGGATCTTTGCTGACGGGCTTGTTTTTGTTCTCGCTCGGCTGCAGTTTGGGCATCTCTTAAAAGTCGAGCAGCCATATCAGATGCAGACTCTGCTTGAAGATAATCCTTACTATCAAGTTGTTCTATAACCTTATTCATTGCTTCTTCAGCAAAATCTAACCTTGTTTTACTCTTAGACATAAATGAAGATATCTTCATTTTAAGTCCTTTAACCCCGCTGATGTTTGCTTTCTGTTTTAATCTGATAGAAGCTTCATTACTTGAAATCTCAGTTTTTCTTTCAGGAGTAGTAGCCTTATCTAAATCCTTCGATATCTCATCTTGTTGTTTTTGAAGCTCACGAAGTTCTTCTTTCAGGGAGGCCATAGATTTTTCTCTTTTCTTTTCCATAGCTTCTCGAGCCTCATCCTCATATTTTTCAAGTTCTTCAATCCATGATTTATATGAATTGTTCAACTTATTTAACATAGATTCCGTCTTGGGATTATCATATATAGACTCTAAATTCTTTAATTTTGAGAGATCTTGATGGAATATCTTATTTTTAACTTGTGACCACATAGGAGGAGTTTTAGATAAGGATTCATTGATTCTTTGAACTCTCATCTGCCATATTTTATCTCTTTCTTCTAAAAAAGAGTCTAATCTCAAAAAAGCATGATCTAACTTTTTTCTATCCTTGATAAGTTTTGATAGTATACGTGTTGCTACAAAAAAGTCTCTGTCTCTTTCTCTAAAATCAAGCATCTCATGTTCAAATAAAAAATCATCTATCTCATCTAATACCTTATAACTTATTGGATCATTAGAAAGTCTAGCTACTCCTTCTTCTATCTGCTCCAGTCTTTGTCTATCCCAGAAATCAAAAAAAGATAAATTCGTAGATTTGTCGATAATGGTTGACATCAACGATTTAATATCATTTTTTCCCTTAGATAAAATATTTTCTTCAATCTGAGATTTTAACTGTTTTAACTTTTCAAGTACGTTTTTATATAACCCATAAGAACTTGCTACCTTTATAATTAAAGGATCACTTGCTCCTATCAAAGGCAGAGGTGTTGATTGATCTGAAGCTAAAGCACGTACCTCAAACTCTTCGGTATCTTCTTCAATATAAGGTTCAAATACTAAAGGATAAGAATCCGAATACTTAAATGTATCCTTATTTAATACCATGGATACTAGCTCTTCATGAGATCTTTTGTTAGCCTTTAATTCTAACCATATTCTTGTAAGTCCTACCTTAGAAGTAGCTTCTATCTGTAAGGGAACTGAGGTATCATCAGATATATAATCTGAAATATCTAGATTTGTACTCAGTTTTAGACTAGGGACCTGTTCACTGGTAGTAATAAATAAAACTAACCTTCTACCTGAATATCCTGGAATCTTAAGATATAAATTTTTATTAACACTAAAACTTACCGAACAGAGTCTTTCTTCACTACTACAACTCAATCTAAAGCTTTGGTATAAAGAATTATCCTCCGTACTTATAAGATCTACAGAGTTTCCAACCTCATCTACTCCTCGAGATGAATTCAGTTTCACTGTTACAATATTTTTGGGAGGAAGTACTATTTTTTTAGTAAAAAAAGAATTTAAACTATATTTTTGAACTTCTCCTCCCTGAGTACGAATACCTGTATTTTCATCTATATCTTCAACTTCAACCCAGACAAAATGTCTTAAAAAAATGGATCTAATAAAAGATAAATCCCCATATGGCTTCAAATAATACCCTAGTCCTAATACTAAAATCATAAGTATCCCTAATACCTTGGATACCACCAAACATCTTCTTCTCTCATTAACTCTTAAGTCAGAATATATTTTTTTAAATTCATCTAACCAATACGATTGATCTTCCTGAGACAGGGAAGAATCTTCCTCCTTCAATAAAAAAGGATTTTTTTTTATAATGGAACTACTATCCTTAGAACCAAGGTATGATATTTCTAAAAAAGCTAGAACCTCATTTTTAGTAATTAACTTTTTTTTCTCCAAACATCCTAAAAAAATAACTATACTAATAAATAAAGATAAAATGAAAGGAATAGAGCTAAAATTTACAACTCTTGATTCATACATATAAATAAGAGCAAAAACTAAGATACAAATTATTATAAAGAATAAAAATCTTAGTTTTTGGTTCCTTCTCTTTAAGTTTCGTACTCTTAGTACAAAACTTTCTAATATCCCTGATCTCATCTTACCATCCTACCATTAAGGAAGAAGAAATTATTTTTTATATAATTTATCCGTCCAATCTTTAATACTTTCTACAATATCTTGCATATACTGCTCAGAAGATAATAGATAGTTGGAATCAAATTCTTTGGTACGAATTTTAGTTTTATCAAGGTGTTCTTCTAACATAAATAAACTAATCTCACTCATTCTCTCATTTTTAGGATTTAATATAAGAGTATCCTCTCTTATACCTTGAAATGCTTCGAATGAGCCGTATGTTGCTTCAATAAGATCATCTATAAATTTTAAACTAAGCGATGAACATACCTGATCTATCCCCGCATACTCAATCTCACTATCGTTACCTAATCCTGATTTAATATAGTTTGCAAGTTTTAAACTAATTTTTTTTAAAAAAAACACCTTTGAACAAAGTAGTGAGGAACTACATTTGGATAAAAGTTTTATAATAACTTTTATGGTTCTACTAGTACGAATAGGAAACTCCATAACTGGATTTGATAGTATAAGAGAAGAACAATAAGAAGGATGAAGTTTTGCAAAATATATACTAATAAGTGCAGAAAAACCATCTGCCAGTATTATAGGAGGATGCCTACTATCCGTTTTATATCTAGACCAAGCTACAATCTGCAAAAGATCATTAACTAGTTGTGTAAAAGAAGATATCCCTGTAGAAGAAGTAGTATAACCATGAGCTCTTAAATCAACACAAAATACATGAAACCCTACCTCATTTAAAGCTTTAGCTAGTTTTTTATAAGGATTCATACTTCTACCTAAATCATGTAAAAGTACTAAAGAAGGGGCCGAGTCAGCTTTAGCTTTCCATTCTTTAATATATGAATTCGTCCCATTATGATCCAGGGGACATAGATATATAGATGAGAATCCTTCTTTTTGTTGAATATCGTTGTCCGTATCCCCTCCCTGGGTTTTATCCGTATTATAACTCGTTTCTACATCATCAAAATATCTTCTAATATTAATTCTCTCCCCTAAGGAAGAATCCATTCTTGGGTTTTGATCTTTTTTTTCCATGAAACTTCCAAGTCATTACAAATAGTTATACTAATATTTTTATTATAATACATATTAGCTTGGAGTGAAAACATTTATTATCTATTTTGTACCTTTGATTTTATATAGGGAATATATTAAAGTATGGGATATGTGTTAGACTTAGGGGGTGCACCGGTTTCGACAGGTGTGGTTCGTCGAGTCAAAGAGCATGCCTGAGGGGAAACGTGGCTCAGTTAAAAATACGTTTCAAACTTTAATCGGCAACGATTACGCTTTAGCTGCTTAATTATAAAAGTAGCCGGTGAACTCCAGGTTGTTGGTGTCTGGAAGGATCCGTCATTTTACCAACTGTGGACCAAGGCTTTTATACTCGGAGAGTCTAGGTTCAAGATCAATCGAGTTGCGATTCTAAAAGGCTGTCCGTAATCTTTTAGAGTAAGAGGATTAATTACAGGACTAAGCATGTAGGGGCTTTTTCCGGCGCACATTTGGACGCGAGTTCGATTCTCGCCACCTCCATCTAATCGGTCTTACTATTTAATACTAGACCGTCTATTCCAAATCATTCTAGCCTGACAATAAACCTGTCCACTTGTAATATCTACTATACTATGTTCCGTAGTCTTAATATTTGGATCATATATAAAGATAGATTGAATCTTAGAACCGTATAGAATCTGTTTTTTATAATGAATATCAATATGACTAATATAATGAGTATGATAAAAATCCTTATCTATTGGATCTAATAGAAATACTATGTAGTTCGTATTATTTACATGCTTATTTGTATCAATCATATTTAGCTTATTTACATCAATACTAGATTTTCCAGAACATAACTTAGTATCAAAAGTAAAATTAAACCTAGGAAATATAAACTTTTTAACCCCAGTAGTACTTACACTATCCATATTTATACTAAAAACCTTGTACGGACTTAAAATTCTTTCTGATTTTATATCTACAAGTCCCCACAAACTATCAGCTTCCACTAATTTTACTCCGTCTGAGTTACTCATCTCAAAACCTCTTCCACAAGAAACTCCACCTGTAAAATAAGGCCAAGTTTTTATACTCATACAAGATAAATCAATGTTTTCTTCAAAAGATAAGCTATACTTGATCAAAAACCACCCATATCCCCTACTATCATTTCTAAGACCAAAGCCATTAGTCTCAGCATTTATCCAAGCAACTTCTTCAAATTTTTCCAGTAAATAACGTATTGACTCCGAATAAGTGAAAGTTGAAGATGTTGGTCTATCATATATTCTAGTAGTTGATACAAACATAAAAAATCTTCTATAAACAAAGGGTTAGTAGATGAACCATCTTTAAATCTAAACAAACTGACACTATATCTAATCAAGACTTGAAAAAAAAGCAAAACTTTTGTAGAAGAAAACCTTTCGTGAACATATTTGGGTTAATTTTGGAGTTATCGTGATGTTAAATCTTAGATATATCATTACCTTTTTGGGTATTTATACTACGATAGGTGTTTTTTTTTCTATAGTTAGCTTCTGCAATCTATATTCAATGAATCAAGATGATGATGGGTTATTACCTGAAGAATGTTTAAAAAAATTCTCAACCTCAGATCCAGATAATATGAGCCAACCAGGCTTTGAACAATCTTTAGACCTGAGCTTAATTAACCAAGATTCCAATAAAACCTTTTTCGATAGATTCACTACGATAAATAAAAAAGATCCTCTATCTGAAAAAAGAATGAAAATATTTGAAGATTATGATAGTTTAAAAAATCTTATGCCAGAAATTGGTTATAATATTCTAAGGATGGCTTTTGCTTATAGAAATATCTTAAAATATGCTCAAGAAAATATTAGTTCTCTTCCTGAAGATCAAAAAATAGATCTATACCTATTTGTCCTACTTCTTCATTATCAATTATTTCCTGATCCATCAAAATCATTAATTTCCCTGTTTAATACCGATATAGATACAAAAAAAAGCAGAAGTATTCTTCTATCAATACTAAACGTGAATTCGAAAACAAACTTTGAAGAAAATATTAAAAACTTCTTACAAGAAATAGACTCTATTAATGGAAATTCTACAACATACATCACATATTATCTTTCTAGTCTTGCTCATGAAATGTTTTCATTAGCTAGTCTAGATCTTGCAAGAACAACCCTTGATTATATCAGTGGAAAAATTGAAGCAATACATCACAAAATTGAAGCTTTATACTATTCAGTTACCGTATATCTAATAGTAGATAAAATATACATTACTTCTATGGAAAATATTCCAGAATATGAACAAATAAAAGAAATTATAAAATCTCAAAATGTTTCATTGTATGATTATGTAAAAGGACTTTCTAACCTGTTTACTAAAGATTTATATAAAGTGGTATCGGTATTAAAAACCAAAGATCTAATTGGTTTTTTAAAACTTAGTATTAAGTTTCCTACCCTTTTTGATAATCCAATGTATCCATATACTCATTTTACAGCTTCTGAAAAAGAACTAAATTCTTGGATATTATTTACGTTAGCTACTGATGAATTTATCAAATATAGTCAATCTCATTTAAAACCCCTTGAAGATGTAGCTGGACTAGAAATAGAAATAGATGGAATCTATGATTACTTCTCTCGTAGACAAAAATTAGACTTTTTAAGATTTATTGCAGAGTACTGTGAAATTGAAGGAGATATTAATAAGGACCGTTTTATTGTATCAGATGAATATATATCTCTTATAACCACAGTAACATATTGGATATCTACTAGATCCTCAAAATATCAATTTGGAACCCGAATACCTACTAAAGATATTGTAAATATAGTCAATCTCATAACTCAGAAGTTTATAAAATTAAACGATATAAACAAATTTTTCTTTATATGGTTTATGGTATACATGAACAATGTATATGAAGATAAAATTGGATCTCAAGCTACTTATCTAAATAAAGTCGTTTCAATGTATACGGCTTCACACCTTATAAAAAATGTTCCAAAAATATCAGTAGATATTTTAGAATATTTACTGGAAATAATGATACCTGATATATTTACAAAATCTTTTGTAAATTTATATAATAACGAACTCCTTAGTAAGAATTATATATTAAGCGGAGATATTTTATACTATCTTTTAATAAATCAAAAATTTTCTCCTTATCTTGAAAATCTAAATTTCAATCTCAGTTATTCTACAGTTAATTTAAAAGAAATATTAAAAAAAGTATATTCGTATCCTTTAGGCGTTAAAACTGTAAGGAAATTACTTGGTATATTAGGGAGGAAAATTACTTCAACCAGATCTTTATATACAGTACTAGAAGCTATTGAAGGTAGCTTCTGTGGAAAAGAGATATCATATTTTTTAGATACATTAGATGTAGATAATTTTATTAAAAGAAATCCTAAAATTAATAAAAATGTTGAAAAATATTTCTTCTCAATTAATGATTCAATAAGTTTTAGGGTTCAAAAAATTACAGATTCAGGGCGTGTTAAGATTAATCAACTTATATATTATTATCTTCTTCAAAAAGAATCTCCTTCTGTTGATGAAATTAACTTTTTAATTCGTCATTCAAATCTACCAAATAGTAATCCAAATAAGGTAAAAGAGATAATCTTTTCTTCAGATGAATCAAATTTTATACAAATTATATTAACTAACACTCCTTTTTATAATGAAAATAAAAAAGAAGTAATAGATCATATCTTAACTATGGATTCTAACCTTCTTAAGGATCTAGATCAAAATTCATTAATTGAGTTTTTAAAAATTCTAATTAGCTATCAAGCACAATCTACAGATATGATCCTAGATTTAAAAAACTTTATAAATAAACTCTTATATCTTAGAAACGATGTACTTGAAACACTAAAAACCGAATGTACAAAATTCTCTATAAGTTATTCTGATATAAAAAAATATCTTATAACTAATGCCTTTATGCAAAAAGAAATTAGACACCCAAGAGATAAGAATAAAAAAGAACAACTCATTAAAAAAGAAAAAGAAGGAACTCTTAGAGCAACTGATGTTGAAGATCTAATAAGTGATTTAACACAAAGTGATGACAGTAGTACTGTTTATGAATTTTTAGATATATTCTCTAAACTTATAGATCAAGAACAAGAAAAAAAACTATCTGGTAATTATATTAGAAATGGTAAAAAAGAATATAGAGAACTTCAAAAAAGTTTGAATCTTATATTAAATATGTTTCAAAATATTTCTTTTGAAGATAAACCACTAACAAAACAGATAATGTTCTCAAATATAAACGAAAATGTTTTAAGATACTTAATATCAAATATTAATAACTATAATAACTTTAAAACCTTAATATATTCTATTATTTGTTATCAAATAGATAATAATATAATTATCTTATCTAAATCAAATTGGTTAGTAGATATAGTAAAAGAACTGACCACATCTCGTCAAATAGGATTTGTAAACTCTTTTAATTTAGTTACAAAAATCTTAAATAGAAATGATATTGATAATCATATAGTTTCTACACTTACTCCAATTCTTGTAAGTTTATTAAAATCAGATACTAAATCTAATAAAAATTCAACTAATGAGTTTAAAGTATTTAATTCTGAAAATATAATAAAAATTCTAATACCAATAATATCTAAACACCAAGAACTAGTGTCAGATGTTGTAGAAGTATTAAAAGATAGATTATCTTTAACACACTCTCTATCAGGAGTAGATAGAATTAATTTAGAGATACTACAAATTAATCAAGAAATTATTCATGCAATAGATTCCTTAACTTTACACAAAAGAATTATTGCTCTATCAATTCTACCATCTAATCTTCTTTTAGTTATTAAAAATGCTCCATCGTCTAAATATAACTTCTATACTAAAGATACTCTGGAAAGAGCTGACGAATCGTTCTCTAAATTTATTTATGAATTAAGTCAATCTACGCTCTCAGCAATAGAAAAAACTTTAGATCTTAGAGATACTATAAATAAAAACTTATTAGAAATTTTAAATACTAGAGAAAATTTTGCATCAGAAGAAGCTATGAACTTAAGAGAACAAACCTCTATTTATAAGGTGTTGCTAGATAAAATTTTATCAGGATATATTCCACTGGATTTAAGTGCAAAAAAATATATAGGACTGGGATATGATGTATTCTGTCTAGAAAATGGATTATCACATTACATAGAAGTTAAATCTAAAATGTCACTCTTTTCAAAAGAATATCCACCTGTTATTACTCCTAACGAAATCAGATTTGCTCTTTCAGTACATAACAGTGACGAAAATACTAAGTATTCTTTATATATTGTACCTTTAAACAATCAAGAAAGAAAATATTACGGAGACATAATAGATGCAGATATCGATTGGAACAAACTTCAATTTATATCAGATCATCTGAATGTATTTATATCCCGAGGAATTAACGGGAATGTTCTACTAGAAGAATTTGTAAAAAATTTGAAACGTGATCAAAGTAATAATTAGTAGGTGTGAGGCTTATATATGTTTTCTATAATATTCAATGCTTTAAATAATAACTATATTTATAAAATTATATTAACCACAATCCTATCTATATTCATATTAGGCGCATCAGATTACAACAATAATAGTTCAGACGATTGTAAAATGAAGTTTAAAAATACTTCTTCTCAAGATGAACAATCAAGTTCTATTAATGATGAGTCTGAATCTAGAACCCATGAGTTTGATAAAAAAGATTTAAAATCATTTGTAAGTTCTATTGATAGTAGTATCAGTGATGAATTAATATCTAAAGAAGTAGATAGTTTCAAAGAAGCACCATCCGATGACTATTCTCCATTCTTCATAAAAAAACCCTTGAAAGAATTTACAAAAATAAAAAGAAAATCTAAATTATGGGATGAAAGCAATCTTCCTACACTATCTAATTCTTATATACAAGAAGGGTTAAATATTAACATAGAAGAATTAGCTAAAGTTTATTCTCAAATACTTGATTCTGCTATCTCTTCAATTAATACCCTATCAACAAAAGAAGCTCATGATCTTTATATAATAATCATGTTTTTAAAGTATAAAATATATACCGAATATACTCCTTTGGCTTTTCGAGCATACATTGAAAAAAAACTCAACTTCATAAACACTAGTGAGATGTTAGATAGTTCTGAGATAGACACTATATTAGGTATAGATGAATCAAGCTCTTTTATAGATCTATTAAAAACAGAAAAACAAGATTGCAAATCTAGAAAACCAAGAAATTACACCGAGTATTTAATTAGATACAGAGATGCTTTACAACAATACTACTTAGTAATATCGGGACTTAATTTTACAAAAAAACAACAAAGTGATAATACATTTGATATAGCCTTGTCTTTACTAGAAGATGCTTCTAAAAAAATAGAAGATATATTTACTTTTACTGAGGCTTTTAGAAATTTACATACTGAACCCTTTTCTAAATTTAAATTAAAAGAGTTTACAACTCGTTTTGATATGTTTGAAATTATAGGTATGAGTATCTTTTATAAATACCATACAAAACTTTTTAAAGCCGCAACAGATTTAGTTGATAAAGCTTCTTTAAAAGATTTTGAATCTTTACTTTATTCTGATAAAGCAAAAAGACATGATCTCTTTCAAATATTTAATGTTGATAAGAATCTAGATTTTTCAGAAAATAAATTATTTATAACACTTCTCACCCATATAGATTTTATCAAAGATGCTGTTAAATATATTACGGATAATTTAAAAATTGATTTAAAAATAGTTTCTATAGAAGAGACAAAAGAGAAAATTGAAAAGAGTTTAGAAGAGATTTTTAGATCTTATTTCCGTAAAGCCATGGATGGTGAAGACATTACATCACTTAATATTAACTCTAAGTATTACAGTAAAGACCTAATATCTCTGATATTAACCTTAATATATTGGTCCTTTAATACTCCTTTCGATAAATCAATCTCGAGTTTAACTCAACTTCCTATAGAATATGTTACTAGTATAACTTTTACACATAACATATATAAAAATCTAAATAATTTTAACAAAAATATTTTATGTTGGTATTTTTCAGATGTACTTAATAAATACTTTATAAATGAACTAATTTCAGGCATGGATACCTTATCAACTCTAGTATTATCATTCTCTGGTATTTTAATAAATGAGTCTAGTAAAACGAATAATCAGATCGATGAAATCAGACGTGCTTTAAATACATTATATCAACAACAAATCTATAAATTACCCGAATTTATAGGATCTTTTTTAAACTCTAATGAAGATATTAATATGACTTCCGCTCTACTTTATATAACTTTAACAGACCCTAAGTATTTAGATATTGTTCAAAGAAATATCCATATTGATATCAGTTCAAAATCTGATAGATTATCAGAAATATTTAAAGCTTTTGTAAAATTCCCAGATAGTACAACTGTATTAAAAAATTTCATTTATATTCTTGCTAGAGAAACAAAGAATATTAATGATCTAAACATAGTTTTAGATCTATTGTTAAAATATAATCTAACGACTCTACAAAGTATTTATTTTTCAAATCTTAATATTGAACTACTACAGGAAAATATTGAAAATTTAAATTATGAATCAGTAATGAGTAGTTTTATTACTAAAGTATATAAACTAGATAAATTACATATTAACGCTAAAAAAATTATCGCCTCTGTATTATTAAAGAAAGAATCATTATCATCTAGTGAAATAGAGTATCTCATACATGTTAGAAAGAATTTAGGAGTTAATGATTCAAGTGTAATTAATAAATTATCTACTCTAAAATTAGAAGATACAGTTAGTGTTATAGCGCGTATGTTATACACAAACCTTCCCGGAGCCAAAGAAACACTTATTAAACATCTCATTGATACAAACACTAATGAGTTTTCTTTATTAACTCTTCAAGAAATAAAAATTATAACATTATTTCTAATTTCTAATACCAGTACTAAAGGTGCAGAAGATAAAATTATAAGAATTTTAGATAACCGATCAGATCTTAAGTCAAGTTTAATTGAAGAGGTATCAAATTCTTCATTTTTATCTAATGAGATGAGTTTAGTAAAAGATTTTTTAATATCTAATAAATATATGAAAAAACCCCCTAAGATTAAAAGAGAACTAGTAAAAAAAGTTCAGATAGATTCTGTAGATCAAGGAACTATTAAAGCAAGTGATGTACAACTACTGATTCAAGATATTATTGATAATCAAAATCTAGAATCAACAGTAAACATAGTTGAATTATTAAACCAATTAGAAATTGAAAGTAAAAAAACTTCTAATATAAATAACGGCAAACGATCTGTTAAAGAACTACAAAAAAGTTTAGATTTAATTTTAAAGATGTTTGAAAACTTCACGTTTGATAAATATCCTTTAGTAAAACAAATTTTCTATTCAAGACTTAGTTTTGATAGTTTTATGTATCTTGTATCTAACATTTCTAACTATAGATTAAAAAATGCTGTTTACTCAATTTTAATCTATTGGATTGATAATAATATTATTAATCTGTCTAATCTTGATCAGATATCAGAAATTATCTCAGATATGGTAGTAAAAAAAATATTCACTTCTCAACAAATTTATAGATTATGCGTTAGAATATTAAATATTAGTGGCATTAGTATTAATGTTGCTAATAAGATAATTTCTATTCTTATAGATCTTATAAAATCAAATACTAAGATAGATTCTGAATCTAAATTTTTAACAATCTCTAATATTATTGAAGATTATCTTCCTATTATTTCTAAACAACTTGACAGAGTTGAAAGTTTAAGAGAATTAATAAGAGAAAAAATTAAAATACCTTATACTAGTAATGGCATAAATTCCAACGGCTCTCGACTTATAAAATTTAATTTAGATCTTATTTCATATATATCAACTCTTCCTTTATTTAAGAAATTAATTCTTATCTCTATTTTACCAAAAGAAGCTCTTTTATATATAAAAAACTCTAATAAAGATTTTAATTACTCTGATTTGATATATAGATTTAAAAATCTTATCAAAGAAACAAAAAATTCTACCACTCCTTCTTATATAAAAGAACTAGCTCAATCAGTTATTAATACTTTTGATACAATACTTGATTTAAATGAAGAAATTCAAAACGGAATTAAATCTATTAATAACTGGAGTTCTTCTGATTTTGATTCTGAACGAGCAATTTCTTTTAGAGAAAAAATATCTTTATATCAAACATTACTTTATGAAATAGAACTTGGATTTATTCCAGTTAATCTAAGTCATAAAGATTATATTGGTCTAGGTTATGATATTTTATCTATCAGTAGACAAGAAACAAAACTCATAGAGGTAAAATCTAAATGGGCTCTTTTTTCTGTAGAATTTCCTCCTAGTATCAGTCTAAACGAAGCTAGAGTTGCACTAAATTCACACAAAGAGCCTTCAAATGGTTCTTATCATATATATTTAATACCTTTAAATATTAATGAAAGGGAAAAGTACGGAGAACTAATTGAAATGGACATTAATTGGTCTAGATTAGAATATCAATTTGAATCTATGAAAGATCCTGAATACGATAATCCAAATTATTATATCTTAGATTCTGATCGTAAAATATTTTTAAAAGATTTTACTAACAATTTATATGTTAGATAGGAGAAGATATTAAAATGTTTTCAAAATTACTAAATCTATTACAAGTTAATTCAATTTGTATACCTGCTGTATTAATAATATCTACACTAATTTTGTCTCCATTAACACAAAGTATCTTTGCAGAAGATGATAACTGTCATGATATATTTCTAAGAACTGATAAGGTATCTAAGTTTGGACTATTTAATCCTAAAAAACCAATCCAAGAATCTAAATATGATGATATAATATATACAGAAGAACAATTCATTAATAGTAATCAATATAAGAAATATATAGCAAAATTAAAAAAGAAAAGTACCCAAAAAGAGTACAAAGAATCTGGGATACGTATAATCGAGAATTTTAACAAAATATTAAATCAAGCTATTTCTCACATAGACAAATTCTCTTTTGATGAAGCTAAAAATTTATATCTTATAATGATAATGTTTCAAAGTATTCTCTTCGAAGATTCAATATCAGAAACCTTAATTGAATATTTTAGAGACACTCTACATTATAGAAAAGAAAATGTAATTGAAGATCCAGATCTTAGCAAACTATTAAACATTGAAGAAACAACTGATTTTAAATCACGTCTTGTAGAAATTAAAGATCAGATATCTAGATCAAATTCTAAAGGAGCAAATTTAATTTTTATAAATTTAGAAGTAATTCTTGAAATCAATGAGTATTTATCAGGGTTAAGTAAACAAGCTGATACCAGTAAAAATATTATAGAAAACCTTGCTTCATCCATTGTTAAAAGCGATAAAATAACAAGTTTACTGTATCCTCTCTATCTATTTGTACATCTTTTTAATTCAATTAATTTAAAACCATATATAAACACTTTAAGAATGGAAGATTTTCTAAAGGATTTAGATTATGTAAAAGAAAATCTACAATCAGTTGTAATGCCTTTACAACTTTTGTTTTATAATAAAATATCAAATCTAGTATCCATGGCTGAACCAGATGATTTTTATAAAGTACTAGATATTTATACCATACATCCACTGTTCAATATCTCTACAAATATAAATCATCTTGATGGTTTTGATATGTCTCAAGATCCTAGTTTTATTTTTCTTATTACAACTGTAGACTTTATTAAATTTATAGAAGATAACGTTTCTTCAGAATTAAAGGATATAGGGAATAATCTTTCAATAAAAGACAGATTTAAAATAATTCAACCTAGAAAAGATTTTATAATAAAATCTTTTCTCTATCATTCAGTTAAAGATAAAGATTCAATTTCTGAAGAAGTTTTATCCAGTTTATCTGTTAAATCCAACTATTTTAGTGACGATTTAATTACTTTAATAATAACTATTCAATGGTGGGTTTATTCTAATCTCAGAAATACTCAGGTAAATATACATGATGATAACCTATTCTCTAATTCAGGCTCTGATATATTTGAAATATATTCTGCACTAAATGATTTTGATAAACGAGTTTTGGTATGGTATCTAAATTATATTCCTCGAATTTATATGCAAGTTCAAGCAGATGATTATAGAGAAGATCTAATTAAAGGTTTATTTACTCAAAATGCCTTCTTTTCAGACTTAATTCTTCATTCCATTCCATCAAGTAAAAATAAATTTAAAGAAATTGAAAACTCAATGTATGTTATATATTCTCAAAATAATATAATAGAAAATTTTATATTAGAATTACCTACAGATGAATCCTTTAATTCAGAACTATATGCCGATATGGTAGAAAACATATTTACTAATGGACTTTATCTAACATTAGCTAAAAAAATAACACTTCGATTTGCTGATAAATATAATGAAATTATAGATGCTTTATTTAAGCGTTTCCAATCATTATCAAAAGATGACAAAGGATTTTTAATACAAAAAATTGCTATTTCTACTACTTCAATCCCTATACTTGAAAGTACTATAGATGCTCTAAATAAATATAATTTAAATTCACTTAATAATCTATATTTCCAAAACTTAGACTTTAGTAGATTATTATATACTCTTTCAAATTTAACAACTGAAGAACAAGAAAAATTCTTAAAAAATAATACAATCGTTAGTAAATTAATAGCTCTTACGAATACTCCAATTAATGTAAAGCAATTTATAGCCCAATTACTAATAAAGAAAAAAGAATTATCTCAAGCTGAATTCGACTACCTTTTATCGTATAGAAAAGATTTAAAAATTGATGACCCTATTATTTCTTCTAAAATAATGTCACAAGGATTAAAAGAGACAATAGATTTAATTAATAAAAGGATGTATCTAAACATATTCGGAGCAAAGGAAGCTATTTGTTCAAACATTAGCAATTTAAGTCTTGAAGAAATAAAAGAACTCAGCATAGAAGAATTAAAAATTATTATTATCTTTTTAGTCTATAACACTAAAATTCCAGATGTAGAAAATACAATTATCAGTATCCTAGATAAAAGAAGTGATATTGTAGAAAATTTGATTAAAGAAATATCTAACTCCAGTTTCTTATCGAATGAAATGAATACGTTAAAAGAATTTTTAATTCTTCACAACTATATGAAAAAGGCTCCTAAGATTAAACGTGAAGTTATAAAAACTATTCAAGTATCTGAAGTTGAGCAAGGAACTATTAAAGCTTCTGATGTTGAGGTCTTAGTTCAGGATATAATAGAAACTCAAAATCTTACTTCTATTATTAACGTGGTTGAATTATTAAATAAACTTATTTTAGAAAATCAAAAAATATCAAATCTAAATAATGGGAAACGTGAAGTTAGAGAACTTCAAAAAAGCTTGGATCTCATTTTGAAAATGTTTGAGAAGTTCTCATTTGACAGATATGCTCTATCTAAACAAGCTTTCTATTCAAGACTTAGTTTTGATAGTTTAATGTATATTATATCTAATATTTCTAACTATAGATTAAAAGATACTATATATTCTATTCTTATATATTGGATTGATAATAATATTATTAACCTATCTAATCTTGATCAAATATCTGAAATTATCTCTGATATATCAGTAAAAAAATTATTTACCTCTCAACAACTCTATAAACTCAGTGTTAAAATCTTAAAAATCAACGGTATTAGTAATATTACTATAGATCATATAATACCTATACTTATATCTCTTATAAAAGAAGATCTTAAACTTTCAACCAACAAAAACATTACAGGTTATAAGTTTTTAACTGTTCAAAATATTATTAATGATTTTCTTCCTATCCTTTCTAAACAACTTGATGCTGTAAATTCTTTAAGAGAACTGATAAAAGAAAGAATTGCCATAACTTATTCTACCAATGGAGTAAGCTCTCTTGGCAAATATATGATTAGATTTAATTTAGATCTTATTTCATATCTAACGGATATTCCTTTATTTAGAAAATTAATTCTTATTTCCATGTTACCAAAAGAGGCTCTTTTATATGTAAAAAATTCTAATAAAGACTTGAACTACTCTGATTTAATATCTAGATTTAGAAACTTAACTAAAGAAGTAAAAAACTCATCTTCTCCTTCTTATATAAAAGAACTTGCTAAATCCGTTATATTAGATCTTGATTCAGTACTAGATCTAAATACTCAAGTAGAAAACGGAATTGAGGCAATTAATAATTGGGATTCTTCTGATTTTGATTCCGAAAGAGCTATTTCATTTAGGGAAAAGATATCCATATATCAGTCTTTACTCAATGAAATAGAACTTGGATTTATCCCGGTTAATCTCAGTCACAAAGATTATATTGGTCTTGGTTACGATATATTATCTATCAGCAAACAAGAAACTAAACTTATAGAAGTAAAATCTAAATGGGCTCTGTTTTCTGTAGAGTTTCCTCCTAGTATCAGCCTAAATGAAGCAAGAGTTGCTCTTAATGCACACAAAGATCCTTCAAATGGTTCATATTTTATATACTTAGTGCCTTTAAATAAGGCTGAAAGAAAAGAGTTTGGTAATTTAATTAATATAGATATAAACTGGGGTAGGCTTGAATATATTTATGAATCTATGAAGGATCCAGAATACGATAATCCTAATTATCAGATTCTAAATTCTGAAAAAAAGATTTTTTTAAGAGATTTTACACAAAATTTTACTAGAAGATTTTATCAGTAATCTTTTTTCATAAAATAGTAGATGGCCTATCATACTAAATATTTATTTGTTTTTACTTATAGTACTGTAGGAAAATATTTAAATGAATTTAAAATATAAACATAACCACCTTATTTATTTTTTTAACTTATCTTTAATGTTACTAGTAGTATTTTCTCCATCACTAGTAATAGCAGAAGGGGACTGTTCGAGGATTTTTAAAATAAAGCCTTCTATTTCGTTACCTCATTATATTAATAGAAATAGTAATGAACAGGACGGCAATATAGAAGAAGAATCAGAAGTTATAAAACAACTAAGAAAAATTCAGCTCTCTTCTAACTCTGGAAAACAACATATTGAAGCAGTACAAAAATCCCTCATTGAAGCATATCAAAAAAGTTATAAATACTTCATATTAGGAATATCTAATCTAAGTTATTCTCAAGCATCATCTACTTATACTCTTATGATGTTTATAAAATATTTAATTGCACCTTCCTCCGTTCCTGAAGAATTTAAAAATTATGTTGATAGTCATTTAAACCCTAATTTATCTATTATTTACGAGGAGAGATCTTATGAAATATTGGAGTTGAACCCTAACTCTGATTTTGTAGCTTTAGCAAAAGAACACCTTGTACTTCCTCCTATTAAGGATCATATTAGATATTCTCAACTTTTATCATCACTTAATACTTCTTTTAAAACATATGCTCAAAAAATTGATCGAACAACCCCTACCGATAAAAATATCAAAATTATTCTTCAAGATGCTTTAAAAAAATATATGCAACTCAAAGATAATTCATGGGTTCTATATTCTTATGCACAACATTCCTCTAACATAGATATACACTCTTTCTCCCAATTTAAAATCGATGAAGTATTAAAATGTCTAAATGTATTTAAAACTTTATTTAAACTTTCTATTCTTCCATATAAATTTAAACTTGTAGACAAATTGACATCTATTATCTCACAACTTTCTTCAGATGATTTTACTGACCTTCTTAGATTCCTTATTGCATATCCTGAACTCATGATAACTACATTAACTTTCAATGAAGAGATACCTTTTGTAGATGATAAAAACCTACTATTTACCATAACTCTTGAAAGATTTATAGATAATACCAATCAAATGTTAGAAAAAAAACTACCTCGTTCAGATCTAAAAACAGTTAAACAAATCTATGAAGTTGCAATTAAAAATATAGATTCTTATTTAAATATGGTATTAGAAGACATTTTTTTACTGGATCAATCGGAAAAAATTGAAAAACACAACGTTTACAGTAATGAATTTATCGCCCTTGTAGTTTCTATACATTATTGGATATATACTCACTATCCTCATGAAGAATATGAGGATCTAGATTCTATAAATGACGATGAGTTATCTAACCATATAAAAGCTAATACCCCTGGTTTTGCTAAAGAAGTAGTTGATATTTTTTCAACTCTTGATCCTTTAAATAAGACTGTTTTCTTATGGTATATGGGGGTAATGCCTTATGTATATGATGTGGGCATTAATACTGTACAATCTGAAGTTGTAAGTGCATTTAATATAGGTATTTTTGATCTTCTCTTTCAAAAGGTTATAAATTCAAATGTTGTTGATGAGAAAGTCATTTCTGAAATAATGTATCTAACTGCTAATGATGTAGATATGTTTTTAAAATTTTTGTTACAGTGTAGAGCAGAAAATGAGGTAGATAAAAAAATAATTTTTACACTTATAAAAGAGTCTTTAACACCTCCATTTTTAACTTCTAGCTTAAAGTATCTTAGACTTAGTTTAACTGATAATTTAATTACTATAGATGATATACTTAACTATTTTTATTCTGATTCTTTTTCAAAATCAGACGAATTGAAACAAAATTTAATTTATATACTTGCCAAATCTACTACTACATTTAATGAGTTAGAATCCATAATTACATCTCTAATAAACCATGATTTATCAGCTATGATTGGTACTTATTTTTCATATATTGATATGGATAAGTTTATTCAAGATAATACTGACTACCTTGAACAAGAAGCAAATACAATTAGTACTAAATCTAAAGTCTTAACTCAATTAATTCAATTGCCCAAAGTTCCTACAAATGCTAAAAGGCTTATCTCGTTTATTTTTCTAAAAAAAGGTATTCTATCCTACACAGAACTTAGTTTTATACTCTATTATAAAAAAGATATTTCCGTATCTGATTCACAGATTATTGATAAAGTTAAATCCATCGAATTAAAAGATTGTCTTTCTTTTATAAATAAAAGAACCTATCTAGATATCCCTGCTGTTAAAGAAACTCTTATCTCAAATCTTATCAAAATGAACACTAATGAAATAACAACCCTATCATTTGACGAGATTAAATCCATCGTTATATTCCTGATATCTAACACTAAATTCACTGGTGTAGAAGATAAAATTGTTTCTATCCTAAGCCAAAGAGAGGATGTAACTAATGATTTTATAAACGAGATTAACTCCTCTTCTCTACTATCAGAATCTTTAACTACAATGAAAGAGCTGATGATTACTCATAATTTTATGAAAAAAGCCCCTAAGATCAAGCGTGAAGTTATAAAAAAGGTTCAAATAAATTCTATCGATCATGGGACTATCAGAGCTACTGAAGTTGAACTTCTAGTAAAAGATATAATTGATAACCAAGATATAGAATCTACTATAAATGTTGTTCAGTTACTTAATAAATTAGTAACTGAAATAGATACCATCCTAGATAAAAATAATGGAAAGCGTGTAGTAAAAGAACTACAAAAAAGTTTAGATCTAATATTAAAAATGCTTCAAAATTTCCCTATGAATAAATATCCTCTAGTGAAACAAGTATTTTATTCAAATTTAAGTTTTGACTCTTTTGATTATCTTATATCAAATATCACAAACTATAAATTAAAAGAGTTTATTTACTCAATATTCTCCTACTGGATTGATTCTAACATTATTAACCATTCAAACGTAGACCAGTTTACAGATTCTCTGTTACAACTATCTGATAAAAAAATATATTCTACACAACTCTTATATAAGTTAGTTTTAAAACTTTTAAAAATATCAAATAAAGATAATAAATCTTCTGGTCAGTTGATAAGATTTTTAACTGCCACTATAAAAAATGATACCAAGCCTACTAGTTCTAAAGATAATCCTCGTTTTAGTTTTCTCAACTCATCTAGTATTATAAATGAACTTCTTCCTGTAATATCTAAATTACAAGAATTATCAGAACCTTTAAGAGAAGTTCTAAAACAAAAGTTATCTAAAACCTATTCTATAGAAGGGGTGAATCAAACTAATCTATATATTATAAAACTTAATCATGCTCTTATAAATTCTGTTTCATCATTACCTCTTTATAAGAAACTTATACTCTTATCCGTACTTTCAGATGAAGCTGTGTTATATCTTAAAAATCAAGAGGATCTATCTAAGTTTAATGAAACGGTATCTTCATTAAAACGTTTAATAAATTATTCTAAAAATCATCCTCAATATATAGTAGATCTAGCTAGCTCAGTTATTCAAAGATTAAATGAAGTTCTCTTATTAAAAGATCAAATAAAAAGAAACCTTAACGTTATATATAACCAAAATGAGGCAGAGTTTGTTACTGAGGATTCTTTCCATCTTAGAGAGCAAACCTCAATATATATACTATTTTTACAAGAAATTAAAAAAGGAAGGATATGTCTTAATCTTAGTGATCGTAGTTTTAAAGGGTTAGGATATGATGTTGTAAGTGTGGATTCTCAGTCAACTCATTATACTGAAGTAAAATCTAAAATGAATGTACACTCTTCAGATTATCCAGTAAGCATCTCTTTAAATGAAGCACATGTTGCACTGAAATTTCACTTAAAGCAACTAGACGGGAATTATCATCTTGTATTAGTCCCTTTAAGCCAACACGATATAATGAAATATGGAGAAGTTATAGAAATGAATATAAACTGGGCAATACTTCAAAGAATCTTAGAATATTATCAAGATCCAGACCTGTTAGATTATGGATTTACTATAATAGATAAGTTAGATCATCAAATTCTTCTCCGTGATTTTACTGAAAATCTATTTCGGGAATAGGTTATCAGGGTATTAATTTAAGGCATTTAATGTTTATTAATGAAAATATTTTTTGTATAATCTTTTGACTTTATTAGTTATACAATATATTGATTTTATTGGTTAATAGCAAAAACTATATTAAAGGAAACTAGTATGAGTGAATCGATAAATGTATGTAAAACAGCTATATCTGAAATTATTTTATCTGAACTTAAAAAAAATTTTTCTGACTGTTCTATCGATATAGATACATATTCATTTTTAGAACGACCTCCTGAAATAGATTTGGGGGACTATGCTTTTCCTTGTTTTAAGCTATCTAAACAACTGAAAAAATCTCCAGCTATTATTGCTACTACTCTGAGTGAATCTATTAATTCTCAAAAATATGATTGGATTACCTCTTGTAGTGTAGCTGGAGCTTTTTTAAATATTAAAGTTAATCACACAAAACTTGCTGAATATCTTTTTGATGTTACATCTTCTTCTAAGTTTTTCTCTGAAATTAAAGACTACCAACAAGTAAAAAAACAAACTGTTATGATTGAGTTTTCTCAACCAAATACCCATAAAGAATTTCATATCGGACATTTGAGAAATTTATTTCTGGGAGATTCTTTGTGTAGACTGTATAGATACTGTGGTCACAGGGTTACTGCTGCAAACTATCCTGGAGATGAAGGAGCTCATATTGCAAAATGTCTATGGTACATAGATAAAACACAAGCACTTAAAGATGCTCCAAGCGAAGATCGAGGAGGATGGTTAGGAGATTTCTACACTGGATCTGTAAAGAAGCTTTCAACTCTTTCAGAAGAAGAAAAGAAAGAAGCAAATAAAGAACTTTCCTTGATACTTAACGAAATAGAAAATAAAAATGGAAAATTTTACGATATGTGGAAACTTACAAGACAATGGTCACTTGAGAGTTTCTATAAGATTTACGATTATTTTGATGTAAAATTCGATTGTTATTTTTTTGAATCAGAACTTTCTGCCATCAGTCAACAAATAGTAGATGAGTACCTCCAAAAAGGTATATTTACAATTTCTGAGGGCGCTGTTGGTATGGATCTTAAGGATGATAACTTGGGATTTCTTCTTTTAAGGAAACAGGATGGAAATACTCTGTATGCTACTAAAGATCTTGCTCTAGCAAGAAAGAAGTTTGAAACATATCATGTTGAAAAATCTATATATGTAGTTGCATCAGAACAAAATCTTCATTTCCAACAAGTATTTAAAACCCTAGAACATATGGGGTTTTCTCAAGCTAAAGATTGTTTCCATTTAAGCTATGGACTTGTAGTATTACCAGAAGGGAAAATGTCTTCAAGAGAAGGAAACGTTGTAAAATTTAAAGAGCTTCGTTCTAAAATAGAAGAAGAACTATCTGTTATATTAGAGAAATATAAAGACAGTTGGGATGAGACTGAAATAGAGTCTACTAAACAAAAACTATGTGTTGGAGCTTTGAAATATGGAATGTTAAACACTGATCCTATTAAAAATGTAGTGTTTAATCTTAAAGAGTGGATATCTTTTGAAGGAAATTCTGGTCCTTATCTTATGTATACTTATGCAAGAACTTCTTCAATTTTGAAGAAAGCCTATCTTGAACATAATATAGATTGTTCTAAAGTTTATTCAGATTTATCTTTTAATGAACCCGAAAGTTATGAACTCTTAAATTATATACAGGATTTTAATGAAGTGGTTCTTCAATCTTGTTTGTCTTACAAACCTAGTATTCTTACCCATTATCTTTTTGATATGTGTAAAGCTTTTAATCGTTTCTATATAAAATGTCCTGTACTTAAAGAACAAAACCTTGATATTTTAAAAGACAGAGTAACGTTGGTAGCTACTTTTTCTAAAACCTTGTATCAGGGACTGGCTTTGCTTGGAATTACTCCTCCAGATAGAATGTAGGAGTATTTTATATAATAAATATTTTAACTTTTAAATTAACCGTTTTAGTATAATTGGAGAACAAGTGATAAAATTAAATCAAAATCATCTCAAATTACGTTCTAATTATTTATTTGCTACTATTAATCAAAAAATTAATGAATTTAAAAAGAATCATCCAGATGTAGTAGATCAGATTATAAAACTAGGTATAGGAGATGTAACCCGTCCTTTACCTCGAGTATGTATAGAAGCTATGATTAAAGCATCAGAAGAAATGTCTCATACTGAGACATTTAGAGGATATCCTGATTACGAGGGAGATAGTTATTTGATAGATGCTATAGTTAATAAAGATTATCTTCCTAAGGGAGTAAATATCGATAGAAGTGAAGTATTTGTTTCTGACGGAGCAAAATCAGATACTGCAAATTTTCAAGAGTTATTTGATACTGATGTTAAAATCGCTGTATCAGACCCTGTATATCCAGTATACGTAGATAGTAATGTTATGGCAGGACGTTCTGGAGAATTTAAGGATGGTAGGTGGACTAATATCACCTATCTTGATGCTACTGAACAAAACGGTTTTATTCCTAAGGTTCCAGATGAAAAAGTGGATATAATGTATATATGTTCTCCTAATAATCCTACCGGACAAGCTTTTTCAAGATCACAACTTAAAGCATTTGTAGATTACGCTATAGAAAATAATAGCCTAATCTTCTTCGATGCCGCTTATGAGGCTTATATTACGGAACCAGATATTCCTCACAGTATTTATGAAATCCCTGGGGCTAAAAAAGTTTCAATAGAATTTAAGAGCTTTTCTAAAACTGCTGGATTTACTGGAGTTAGATGTTCGTACTGTATTGTTCCAAAAGATATAGTGATTAAAGATCCTATTTCAAAAGAAGAAGTTAGTTTAAATAAATTATGGTATAGAAGACAAGCTACAAAATTTAATGGAGTATCTTATATAACTCAACGAGGTGCTGAAGCTACTTTCTCAGATCAAGGTCAAACTGAAATAAAACAAATTATTCGCTACTATCTTGATAATGCTTCAATAATTAAATCAGCTTTAAACAATGTTGGATTTACTACCTTCGGAGGTATTAACTCTCCATACGTTTGGGTAAAAACTCCTAACGGGATGCTATCCTGGCAGTTTTTTGATTATATGCTAGAAAAACTTCATATTGTAGGAACTCCTGGAGTCGGTTTTGGAAAATGTGGAGAAGGATACTTCAGATTCACTGCTTTCTCTTCTAGAGAAAATACTGAAAAGGCTTCTAATAGAATCGCTAACCATAAGTTTGGTAACTAACAAGCTTATGGTTAATTTGTTAGTTCATCAATTATTATAGGATACCAGTTAGGATAAAACATAGAATAACTAAATTTAGGTTCGTTATTTACTACTTTAACATAAGTATTGGTTGTTAAAGTAGATGGTGCTATTTTCATTAACAACCCAAGTCTTTTAGTTGTTTCAGACATAGCAATAGATTTAAAAGAAGTAGATCTATCAAAGTCAGATTTATTATCTACTATCATAAATCCTATATCGATGTCCCTACTGTTATGTTCATTAAAATATTTAACCTGATCATCTATGTTAGAAACACCCCCATGAACATTTCCAGCTTTGATTTTTACTCCTCCTTTTTCAAAACCAATATGTGGAATTAGAGCCCCATATTTTATAATCTTACCAACTCCATTATTTAAAGCCGAAGTAGCTGAAGCTAGACCACTCTTTGGTAGTACAGTACTAGCCCAGAAGAATGGACTACTTCTAGTATCTCCCATTACTGATTCAGATGCATCAAAAGCCATACGTACACTATCTTTTGACCCCATCATGGAGATTCCCTCATATCTAAAACTATACAAAGAATCCAGTTTATTCTTACTTGTTTCAATTGTATCTTTTAGCTTTTTAACCTTATCTACTCTGTAAATAGCCTGATTTATCTTTTCATCATATACATTATCTATAATCATCGGAGGATCTTCCTGTTGTGGACTTTCTTTTTCAAAACTAATGTTAGATTCTAAATCTCCCATATTTTTTTGAAAAATATCTTCTGCTTTTGTTAAAGAATATCCAAGCCATGACTTTGCTATACTTTCATTGAATAATGAAGCACCAGCTGCTATCTTCATATATGAAGATGCAAAAGGTTTTAATCTATTCCAGTTTGATTGATAACCACCACTTACTAGATCAGTAGCTATTTGAGGACTAGTTTGAGAAACAACTTTCATTAAAGTCACATATGAAGCAATTATTGGAACAGATGAAGCAATATGTAACGAAGATGCTATAGCAATATTATTTATAGAAATATAATTAAGTCCCTTAGAAGCCGTAGCCCCTAACGCATATGTTGAAAAATCAGAAGAGTTTTGAAGACGAATAAGGTTTTTTACAGAATTAGCTATATATACATTATAATACAAACCCACGGTTAATAGTACAGCAATACAACAAAACATTACACTGATATTACCTGATTGAGATACTGTTCTAAACATCCTACGTGTAAAATAATTATCTGATTTTGATTGTATTTTTAAAACTGATAATCCTATTAACATATTAACCATTCCTACTTAAATATTAAAATAATCGAATTCTTATTTTAACTTATTCTTTTGCTATAAATTCGATTTCTCTTAGTTTATCTTCAAAGTATGAAGAAACTTTTGTTATAACACTATTCATAACACTATCAATCATCGGATCAATTATAGGTTTAAAACCAGCTTCTGTTATAAGATATGCTCCTTTGGTGGAAATCTCTTTACCAAGTTTCATTAATTTGATAGAAACAATAATGTCGAACAAATGATTAGTTCCATTACAATCAGTCTGAAATTTAAAATTCATCATACAATTATCAATATATCTACTTCCCCATCCCGTACCAGAACCAACAACAAAATAAAGAGGAGTTAATAAATCATTATACGCTTTATCATCTAAAAATCCTGTATCTAAAACAGAATACACCTCATTAATCATAGTGCCAGGACGGATCATCTGTGATTGAGGATCTATATATTTATATGCCATACCTTCTACAGTTTCTTCATCTTCTTCTTTTCTAATAGAACTAAGTGTTACCACTTCCATTCTTTTATCTTTTACTTTTCTTACGGTTTCACTAATTATTCTACCATATCCATGATCCTCTAAGTTTCCTTTTACATCTTTCGAGAAACTTGATACATCTAGTTTACCCTCCCTATATACAGCCTTATCATTAAAAAACCGAGATTCATCAACACCTTTATCCTTTTTATATTTAAAATCTTTTTTCATCATATCATTAGACTGATCTTGACTGTCAGAAAAACCCTCAGCTCTAGCAAGAATTTCCATTCTATGTGCTTTATCAAAATAAGAGTTTAAATATACAAAACCATACATAAATAAACATATCACTGGAGTACATAAAACAAATTCTACAAGTACTCCTCCTCTATTTGATAGAAAATATTTTTTACTGTTACTAATCTTCATATGTTCTCTCCATTGCTTTATTATGAGAAAACTCACCCATTTTTTTTATCCATTTTTTTACACTATGTTCACCAAAGGCTGTAACAAGTGGAATTGATCCTGACCAATCCATATTATTATCTTCTAAAAATCTATCTATTTTTAAAGAGTGTGTTTCTTTCATTTGAAGAACAGGTACTGAACTTAAAAATTTTACAAAACCTAAAATTGGTCTAGAAAAGAAAAACTTTGCTTTATAATTCTTAGTAGCATTAATATAAACAATTTTATCTCGGTATTTACAATCTAGTTCAAATTCATAATCATAATTACTCAAATTACATAAACTTCCGTATACATCCTTATGGACAAGTAAGGAACGCCCGTAATCCGTATTAACTCTATCAAATCTTTCTTGATTTTCGTTCTCATATTCTGCTAGTCCATTTCCTTCTATACTTATTCTAGAAGCAGAAATAGTAAAAGCTCGTGTAAGATAATAAACATCTAATCTAAACTTATATTTTTGTCCCCAATAACTACACATTTCCAAACCAAACATAAATAATGTTAATATCAATGGTATTACAATAATAAATTCAACAGCTACTGCACCTTGATCTGATTTCATACACTTTTTGTCATATGTATTTTTTAAAATATTAAACATCTACTCATCCTGTAAATATTTTATAAAAGTTAGATATACCATGAGAATGTCAAAAGTATTGATTCTGTATAGTTTAATTTCTTATTAATAAAAGAATAGTTATATTTAACGTCAAAATACTTTACTGTTCTGTATTCTATACCTAGAGTAAAATTAGATATATCCATCTGTACAATCAATCCACCACCTAGAATAACAGAATTCTGTGACAACCCCACATTATTTGATCCATTTATTTTTTTACCTGCTTTTAAATGTGAATATCCTAATAGTCCTTCAAGACTTAATGCAACTACAGGAATATTAAATTTATGTCCTACAATAAGACTAGTCTCTAAATCCCAACTATAGTTATCATTTTCATCAGAATTTCCATAATAATACCCTCCTTCAATTCCCCCAAATATTCCATACTCTTTGTGTTGAAGATATGAAGGCCTATTAACATTATCATCTACACTGCGTTTCCTATGGTTTAAAAAAGATAAAAGTGAAAGATTTCCACCGTATAGTCTCTTTGTATTGATCTTTATTAGATTCACTCCTGCAGATATTTGAGCTTTAATAACATTATCCTCTTCCTGACTATCATTTAACAATCTGTCTAACTTTTCTTGAGTCTTATCTAACTTTAGTGTTTCTAAATTAGTTACAAGTCTATCTACAAGTAATCCCCCCCAAGAAGAAGTATCTGATATTGGAGAACTAAATTTCTTTTCAACAGCTATACTAAATCCTTGTTTTAATCTATTATAAACATAGATTCCACATGAAGAGACAAAACCATTTTGTTCAGATAAACAATCTACTACAAGTATATTCTCAACAGCATAAGTTTCCATTATATACTGTAATGTAGAAATAGGCTGTTTCCTCTCCTTAGAGTTTAAAAAATCTGTTCTATCTATATAAAGTACAGAATTTAACATATCAATACTTGTAGCTTTAATATGTCTTAATCCTTCTTCAATTGGAAGAAGATAAAACTTATCAGAGTATGTTGTTCTAATTGAAGATTGTATATCTTGATATAAACTAATAGTTGAACTATTAGGATTATTTACATCAACACTCACGAATACAAATATAGACTTAGAAGTATTCTCTAATGCATACGCATTTGAAAATACTAATAGTAAAACAATTACTACTAATATTATCTTCTTTTTCTTAATAAATCTTACCATTTTTCTTTATCTCCAAAACCCTAAATATTTTATTAATAGTCTAACAACAAATTACTTATCTAACCTGTAACTATTATCCATTTACAAACCAATCAATAATCATTGGAGAGATAAGAAGAGATACTACTGAAGGAAATATACAAAGAAGCATCGGAAATAACATTTTTACAGATATTTCTCCTGCCAGATTTTCAAGTCCTTGCATTCTTTCATTTTTAATATCATCTGAAATTTTACTTATAGTTTCTGAAAGATCAGATCCTGTTTCAATAGCATAAGATATTGTTGTTATAAAATATGATACTTCATCACTTGATTTAGTATTTACTAATGAGAATGAATCTTTAATAGAAACTCCAAGTTGAATTCTTTTTATAAAATTTAAAAATTCTTTATGTAGTAAGGAATCTTTTTGATGAGAAGCTTCACTAAAAGCGGAGATAATATCCATTCCAGAACTTAAGCATAAACTTACAGTATCTATAAATCCTATGAGATTTGTACTGAATGAAGAGGATCTTAAATTATAATCTCTAATAATTTTTAGATCCATTAGAGCTATTATCATAATAGAAGTTATTATAAATAATAGTATTGGCAGAGTTTTAAGTAATAATCCTAAAAACAAAAAGAGTTGAGCTAAAATACAGATGAGTTGAAGTTGAAATCTTACAAACTCTTTAACAGTTAAATTATAAAACTCAATATAATACTTATCTAAAAACTCTACATATCCTTTTGGAATTTTTTTAATCCAGTTAGATCTATGAAAAACATAATCAACAAAAGCTTTTCTAATATCTGTTTTAAAATCATATAAGAATAGATCATTAACTATATTAATATATACGTATTTATATAAGATATAAGTAACTAATAATACGTATACTATATTTAAGATCACCGATATATAAAAATTTATATTCACTAATATCCCCTTTTATGTTCCTTTTTCAGAAATATTCATCATCTTTCTTATAAAGAAGACACCAATTAGTTCCAATACAATTACCATGGTTAACACCACATGGCCTATACTTGTAGAACAGATTAAAGAAAACATCCTTCTATCAAAAAAGAAGTAACCAATTAAAATAGCTGGTGATACTATAATTAAAATTCCAGCTTGAATTCTAACTTGTGAAGTAAGAGAATATAGTTTTCTTTCTATATCTTTTTTATCCTGTAATACTTTTGAAATCTTCTCTAATATATGAACTAAATTACCCCCATAAGACAAACATATAAGAATCGGATTAAAAATCATCTCATATAGTTCTTTATGTTTTGTTTTATATAATTTATGGATTGCTTCATCTAGTGACATACCTAGATTATAATTTACAAGAATTGTTTCAAGCTCTGATCTAATATCATGGTTATTAACACTAGTTACTGCATTTGAAATGCTTCCGATCAAAGTCATCCCAGATTTTAAAGATACTATCATCGATACAATAAATTCTTCAATAGCTATAATCTTTTTCCTATTCGTTAAGGTATTAGAAAAAGAACTAATAATTCCTGGTAAAAATAGATTTATACATATCACTATAATAACAGATAGAATAATCTTCATGTTTAATATAAAATTTAGAATCAACCAAACTAAACACGAAAACAAAAAGCTTATATTTCTAATTGAAAATATATTTAAAATAAAATTAGATATTTTATTAGTTAGTCCCAATTTATGATCAAAATATATATATACTCTATAAGTTAGATATAAGTATATTAAGACTTTTATAAAATCTATAATTAAATATAAAATAGACATAACATACCCTCTAGACTAGGTTAAACTTATTTTTGAAATATCCATATCATCTAAGTATATTTCTTCCTTATCACAAAACTCCTTAATAGAATCAATATCCTGGATTAACTCATAATTAAGTCCTGTACGTTGAAATAAATCACATGTGATATAATTAGTCCCAGTACTATCAAGCCCTTTTAACCAGCAAATTTCTGATACCATTCTTTTTCCATTACTATTTTTTTTCTGATATACAATAATTTTTACAGCAGTACTAATTTGTTGACGAATAGCAAAAAGAGGAAGAGAAGATCCCATAAGAACCATAGTCTCTAACCTAAATAAAAGTTCATGAGCAGAATTAGCATGAACACTTGTCATAGATCCGTCATGACCAGTATTCATAGCTTGAAGCATATCTATAGCTTCTTCTCCTCTACACTCCCCTACAATTATTCTATCTGGTCTCATTCTAAGAGAGTTTTTAACAAGATCTCTAATTTTAACTGATCCTCTTCCTTCGGTGTTTGAAACTCTACATTCCAGTGGTACAACATGTGTTTGTTTAAGTTGAAGTTCTGCTGAGTCCTCTATTGTTACTATTCTTTCTCTATCTGGTATAAAACTTGATAAAACATTAAGTAGGGTGGTTTTTCCAGAACTAGTTCCTCCACTTAAAACTAGGTTTTTTCTTGATTCTACCACTCTTTTTAAAAACCAGGATTCCTGAGTGGAGATAGATTTATAATTAATAAGATCATCAATACTTATTCTTTTTTTAGGAAACTTTCTGATAGTTAACAGTGGTCCTCTAATAGAAATAGGTGGCAGTACTGCATTAATACGAGATCCATCTAATAATCTAGCATCTACAATAGGAGAAGATTTATCTATTCTTCTACCTACACGAGAAACCATCCTTTGAATAACAGTGGTGAGTTGAAGTTCTGAATCAAATTTAACATCTGTTAAAGTTAAATTACCTGATTTTTCAATAAATATCTGATCAGTACCATTTACCATTACTTCACTAATTGAATCATCCTTAAGTAATGGCTCAATTGGGCCCATCCCCAAAACATCATCTAAGATAGTATTTTCTAACTTTATTTTCAGCTCTTCTTTTTCATGATCTAATAATGAAATATTCTCGGTACTCTCATTTATTAATTTCTTTAAATTTAACTTTATTTTATTTACCAAATCAAGGTTAGTGATTCCCCTAGACATAGTATCAATTACATCTAGCTGATCTAAATTTAGATCAGCTAGAAGTTTCTGATAGATACTTGATTTAAGATCTGAAAAAGAATTTTTAATTTTTTGATGTGTAACTTCTTCTAATTTATAACTTACATTTAAAATAAATTTAATACGATCTATATAGAATTCAAAATAATCTCCAATATAAATTATCTGATTCTTATTTAATTTCTTCTTATCTACAAATACCTTACAACTACTATCTTCTAAACATTGAAGAAACATCAGTTCATCAGTAAAACTAAGAAGACAAGCTTTATGATATCTATTATCTAATTCATTTGATTTATCATGTTCTAAAAAAGATTTTACATTAACTTTTTCATCATCATTTATATAGATATAATAAGCTCTATCAGTCAGGTTAAAACTAGAACTAATTTGTTTTTGTTTTAACGAGGCCTTTTCAAATATATCCAACTTTATGATACAGTTTTCTAACATTATTTACCTTTCCAAACCCTCAACTTTCTATTTATCAGTTAATTAATTTCCCTTTTTCCTTAATTTTAAGTTTTCCACCCCCAGAAACTTTGTTGATACCTTCATAATCTAAAAAACTATTAACATCTATTCCTGAAGATTGACGACGTTCTAAATCTTTAGGATTTCTTAGACTAATTGAAAATGAACCATGTTGTTTAGCAAATTGAAGCATTTCAACATCTTTATTATCTACAAAGAAACTTATACTAGTACCATTAGGTGTTAACTCCTGAGAAACAATTGAAGCTTTTCCAATAGCTACAATTGATACATTTTGAAGTACAGTAAATACTGTATTTCCTCTTCCTTCTAAAGGAATTGAAGCAAGAATATCTACCTTATCATTAGGACGAATAAATCCATTATGTAAATCTTGAGAAGAATCTTGTACCTGAAGTGTAAACAAACGTTTACCTTCAGGTATTCTATCTGATAAAGTTTGATTTAAATACTTTGTTTTTATATTAGATAGAAGAATAGGATCTCCAGCTTTAAGATCCGTTCCGATTGCTTTTCCTATAATCATATCTATCATTCCAATATCTACGGTATTTGCTGTAATATTCTTATTAAGCATTGATACCGTTGCTATATTTTTTTTATCTAGAATAGTTCCTTCTTTTAAATCAACATTTGCACATATAATTTTAGACGTTGGAAACTCTTCACGTACCTGACGAATATACTGTATTCTTGATATGTTACTGATATACGTAATAACTATAGCAAGAACTATTGCCGATATAATAAGATAGTTTCTTTTATTAAAAATTTTCTTCTTATCTATTAGAAATTTCATAAATACTTATTTCTCCTGTATTTGATCTTGTTTTATTAATATCTACAAACAAAGCATTGTCTTTATGTCCGACTTGGTCTGATTTAACTAGTAATAAGTGATAAAATTTATCTACTTTTTTATCATTAAAACTTTGATTTATATTTTTGTAATCTTTACTGATTGAAGATATGATTTTATCCTTAAACTCAGGATAAGGAACTAAAGATACCCCATGATAAATTTGTATTTGATAATTTTTAATTTGATGTTTAATACTAGTATCTACTTTAATAAAAGAACTATCTTTTAATATTTTTCTATCTATAGTTAAACTGTCAGCTATCTTTTTAGATTTAAGCTTATCCTCTGATCCAAAACTAATTAACTGTGCATCTTTTTGTGTTAAAGTGGAAAGAATACAGGTTTTATTACAATTATCAGTACTACTTCCTATTTTTAAACTTGTATAGATAATAAATAAGTTATCTTTTTTTAAGTTATTAGAAACGTACACATGAGTAAACCCGTAAGAAGGATTTGTTATCTCAATATAATCCTTACCTAACTTTGAAAGCAAGGATGATGAATCAGGACAGGTGTTTAAAAAATATGACGGAACGGATATAGAGTTAATTGTTGTATCTATTTTTTCTTTTATTAACTTATCAATATTAAAGGTAGAGGCAAAACAAATCCCATCATTCTTATCTATACAGTCCAATATAATCAACACGAAACCTGCTACTATAGATACTTTTATCAATAGTAGTATATAATTGAAGATATAATCTATTATGCATTTAATTTTAAACATAATTTCTCCTCTTAAACCAATATAGTATGAAAGAGGAAAAATCATTTGATTCAAATTGCTACATAATACAAGAATAAACAATAATCTCTATAAATCAGCTGATTTTAAGAGGTTATGGTTTATTACCAATCTATTTAATATTTTAAAATTACCTAATTCTAGTTTGATCCTTGTTCTTTTCTAGATTTTAACTTTCTATATACGAGATATCCTACACAAGCACATATAAATATTACAAAAATAACAATATTTCCATCTTTTATAACCTGAATAACCTTAGATCCAAAAGTATAGTACAGGCTAAAATAAACCGCAGTAGTAAGTACAGATGCAACAAGATCCCAACACATAAACTTAGGCCATCTTATCTTTACAAAACCAGCTGACATAAAAAGAAGGTTTCTTACTCCAAAAGGAATAAATCTACCTATAAGAAGAACAAAAATACCGTATCTGGAATAATAGTTACCTACCTGTTCCACCTTTTCTTTTTTCAAGGATTTAGATAAAAACTTAATTTTCCATATAGCAGGACCTAAAATCTTTCCAATACTAAATGAGATAAGATCACTTCCATATATTCCTAGGTATAACCCTATAATCAAAGGATATAGATAGTTAGTATGTTCATGAGCAAGACAAGCTGTTATAAATATCATCAAATCTTCTGATACAGGTAGATTAAGCCCTGCAAGAAGTAGTACTCCACAAATAATAAAAGGAGCTAAATGAATATTATTTTGAATAATCTCTACCACAGAATCCATCATACAAGACACCTCTTTGTTCTTTGTATCTGAAAATAAATATTTATAATAAATAAGACTAATTATATATTTTTACAATACTATTATCTTTGTTTAAACAGATATTCTATATCATACACAGATTCAGGCATGAATATATATCCAATTACCTTATCCTGAGTTACAAGATAGGTATCTTCAAGACGTACTCCAATATCTTCACTCTCTATATAAATACCAGGACCAATTGATACTGTTCTTCCTACTGCTATAGGAATATTTTTAAATAAATTTGCTACTTTTCTATCAGTATAGTGAGCTATACTCCTTTTCATAAAATAATCCATGGTCAGTTCTTTTCCTGAGGTATCTCTTGCGGTAATACCTGATTTTCTTAAATAAGATAAAGCGATATCATCAATATCATTCAGACTTGTTTTACCAGGAACTATGCTTTTTAGAACATGATTTAGGGTATCTAGTACTAGCTTATATATCTGCTTTTGTCTTTCTGTAAAAGTACCACTTACAGGATAAGTTCTTGAGATATCTCCGCAGTATCCATCTACCTTTGCTCCTACATTAACCAGTACTAAATCACCATAGTGAAGTTGTCTACTTCCTGAATAATAGTTAATATTAGTACTATTTTTACCAGAAGCAACTACCCCTGAAAACGCTTCACCTGAGGCTTTTGATTCTTGGAAAGATGCTAAAGTTATTTGTTTTATTTCATCTTCACTTATACCTTCTCTTATATTTCTAATCACTTCAAGTTGAGCAGTTCTAGTAACTGATTGAGCTACTTGTAATCTTTTTTGAGCTTCGTTCATTACAATATCATTTCCTTCATCTTCTAGTGTTATTTTAAAATTAGCAGGAAAATATTTTCTTGCTTTAAATAACACTGATACAGGATCTGAATCTTTATCCTTTACTGCAATAGAATCCAAAACATTATTATAAGTAGCTTCACTTACCTCATCTGAAGATTTAGGTAATTTGTGGACATAATCTTTACCACAAGAGGAAATAAAAAATAGTATAGATACTATAGCTACATAATAAGATATTCTAATCATAATCTTTTCTCTCTTATTTTATAAACACTTAAAAAACAACCAATTTCTACATCAATTCTAACTTATTTTTATAAACATGAGAAGTTATTCATCTATCTATTTTTGTTTGAGTTATTGATAAAATACCAATATTACTTCAATAATTCTTTATACCTACACTCCCGCTTAGAATTTACCCTAAACTTTAGATTAGATAGTCCGATAGATCAGTGAATGGATTTTTATATATAAGAGGGGATTTTATGATGCGTAAGTTTTTTATCTTAGTAGTATCTATGGGATTTATATTGATCAATTCATGTGGTCAAGAAGTAAATTTTGTTTCTAAAACTAGAAATGCTGATTCTCAAATTATTTATAATGCCGGAGAACTTCAAAAAGATGATGATCTTCCTTCTGGAATCTTAACTACACCCCCAGTTGATTATGATAATGAAGGACTTGATGAACTTCAAACTATCAGTAAACAATTTAAAACAACTGAATACACCGAAGATAATCTTACATTATCATTATCTAAACCTTATACTACACATGAAATAGCTTTAGCGTATAATGAAGTACCTTCTTTTCAAGAATTACTTCAAGAAACAAGAGAAAAATACACTGATACCTTTACCCAAGGTACTAAAGGATCTTTTGCTTCTGAAATAAAAACTACAGACCCTTCTAAGGGAGCCTTAGATCTTTTAATTGTTATTGATAACTCTCAATCTATGAAAGAAGAACAAGCTAACCTTGGTTCTAAACTTCAATCTCTTCTTACTTATATAGATGATTCAGATTGGAGAATTGGGGTTAACACCACAGACCCTGCTGGAGGATGCCTAAGAGCTCTCATTAAAAAAGGTGATGAAAACATAGATGAAATATTCTCTAAAGCTATTAACGCTGGAGCAAGTGGATCTGGATATGAAAAAGGAATCCTAATGGCCAAAGCTGGTATTGCTCCAGGTTGTATTACTCCTAACTGGGTAAGGGACAATTCTACTCTAGCTGTTTTAATAGTTAGTGATGAAGATAACTGTAGTTTTAACGGTCAAGATTGTAGAGGAAAAGCTTATGCTAGAGAAAGTTATCTTATAGATTATCTAAAAACGGTACGTAAAGTTGGTGTAGATGCTAGAGTATACGGTATTATTTGGCATCCTGATACTCCTCGATCAGAATGTCCTACAGCATATAACCAAGCTCATGTTTATTCCCGTGCTATAGCCCAAACAGGTGGTAAATGGGGTTCAATCTGTGATACCGATTACTCCCAAACTCTTCAAGCAATATCTGCTGATGTAGCAAAAATCTTAAAAAAACAATACACATTGGATAATCTTCCAAGTGGAGCTGGAGTTAAAGTATTCATAAATGATCAAGAAGTTAAAAATGGATTCAATCAAGAAGAAAAGAATGTAACTTTCGATAACCTTGACAATTCTATTGAAACTATTAGATTTGAATACTACTATAACGATTCTCCTATACTAAAAACATTTAAGTTAAAACAAAAAGCATTTGAAGGATGGTTTGAAGTGTATGTTAACGATAAATTAATGGATCCTTCTACTTATACCTATTCTAAAGAATTAAACGCTATAGAATTTGTATCTGCTCCAGAAGATAATGCTAAAATTATAGTAAACTACAAAGAAGATAAGATCTTAAATAATCAATTTAAGATTGCTCCTAAAGAAATGAACTTAGATTCTCTTACAGTTAGTGTAGATGGAGTTCAAGCAGAACCAGATACTTACGCATTTGATGTAGCAAATTCAACTCTAACCTTTGTTCTTCCTCCACCAGAAGGATCAAAAGTTACTGTAGCTTATAATGAACTTCATAAAAAATTAGATTATGAATTTATCTTTGATCTTTCTACTCTTAAAGGACTTAAAATAACCGATAAATCAACAGGTGAAGAAGTAGCTTATAACTACGATAAAAATGTATTAAAGATTGAAGAAGATTTATTTGAAAATGGAAAAGTGTTGAATCTTACCTTTGAAGATCCTACAAAAGATGAAGGAGGAGTAACTCTACTTCATCAAGTGGTAGAAGGAACCTTAAGTATTAAATGTCATAAGGATAGTTGTCCTCTTCTAGATTATGAACTAAATGGTACATCTCTATATATTAAATCTGGTGTAAAAGATGATTCTGAAGTTGATGTATCATACCAATATATATCATCTAGAAGAAAAACTTTTGTAGTAGATGAAGTTAATAAAGAAGATATCTATTTCTGGGATGTTTATGTTGATGGAGTTCCTGCAGATCCTGAAGATTATGATATAAATGAAAATACTATATCATTTAAAGATTGGCTTCCACTTGATTCTGTAGTTATGGTAAGTGTATATAAAGGATAAAGATTAATACGATATATAAATTTAAAAGGAGGAAATAATACTTTGTTTCCTCCTTTTTTATATTTTTAATTTCAATAATTGTATGTAAATATACATTCACATTTTATAGTTGTGTCAAGTTTTAAATATAAATTTATAACAGAATTATTATTCTTTTTTTAATTTCATTCCATTTTTAACAGAAGGTATTGTACTAGTTTTCAAATGATCATATTCATTCCAATAAAGGTTGGATCCTGAAGTTTGTACTATTACATATAAATCATCAACTCTATCAAAATCTTCCATATTATCAGATTTACGTATATCAGTAGTAATATCCTTAGATTCGCCGAGTTTCCATGTTTCATAACCAAAAGCTTGTTGATTATAATGATTTACAAGAGAAGAACTTTACAAAGTTAATGAAGCTGAAACTAATTTTTCACTATATATATTAGCTCCATTATACTCCTTTACTTTTGTAAGTTTTACCCTTCTTTTAAAAACATAGCTTAGTTCTAAATACCTAGCATCATCACTATTTATTTTGTTACCAGTATCATACCTGTTTATTTCTACATCTACTGAAGAACCTTGTATAGTTAACTTAACTTTATCAAAATGAAAAATATCCCCTTTGAAACCCTACAAGTAAGAATTATAAATTCAATTATTAATATAGTTATATATTATTATTTTATCACTGAAGGATGAAGTTTAGTTACATCTTTTACTACTCCTTTAAAACTAGTACCAGTTTCGGAAAAACATACGATTATTTCTAAAGGAATATTAACGAATTCTTCAGAATCACTGTACCCCATAAAAGCTAGTGTCGATCTTTTACTATTTATTATCTTACATAATTCTGAGATATCATTCCCTGTAATTTCTTCATCCCAACTTTGAGCATATACCAGACCTTGTTCTTTATAAGGGCACTTATAAGAATACATCGAAATTCCATTTATATTCATTGGTCCTATTGCACTACATTCATCATCTATAATCTGTGATACTCGTATCCTGGTAGGTGTTTGTAATACAGAAGAATCAGTATCACTATCCATGGAAGAAAGTTTACTTGTAGATTTACAAGAAAAAGATAAAGTTGATACTAAACAAATAGTAATTATAACAAATAAGAAGCGTTGTAACATAATAATAACCTCCTTCAAAAAAAGTTTATTATAAATAATTCCTAGATTACATAAATTGCGTACTAGTTATCTTTACGAAATCTTGTAGCATCCTCTACAGATGGATTCAAATCACCTTTCAAAGGATCATACGAGTTAACATACAGAGTAGATCCGTCTAATTTTAAAAACGTATAAGTACCATCATCTTTTTCTTCATTACGTAACTGACTTGTAATATCCTTTGATTCCCCTGTTTTCCAATCAGAGTATCCATACCATGATGAGTTATTATACATATTTACTAAGTCTTGAGTATATATAGTAGCTGTTGCTGAAGATAGCCTTCCATCAAATACAGTACCACCTTTATATTCTTTAATCTTAGTGAGAATTGTTTGTTTTGTTACTTTATATATTAAATTTCCTGAACACGTAATATTAGAATACCAATTAACCTCAGTATACAACACAGGTCCTTGAATACTAAATTTCCCATCCGAAGATCTAATTTCTCCTGAACCTGATTCATTAGTACATAAAGAAGAATACTTACCATCAAACACTTGATCTACTTTATCTGATGGTGTTTGTTGATTATTTCCCGATTGATATGTCACTGGTCCAGAAATATCATGTTTTATTGTTCGTGCTGGCTTACAAGAAAAGCTAACTTCACAAATTAATACAATTGATAATATCACCGATATATTTAATCTCATAAAAACTCCTACTATAAAAACAGTATATAAATACTATTAACAACCAATCTATTTTTTTATCTGACATTACTCTAAAGCCACAAAACTTCTTCCCTGAAATAAGTAGATATTTTTTATTTTACAATAGAGTATTAAAAAGTTGCACTAAATTATGATTAATCGACTCTGTTACCTTATTTTGTTTCGAAAAATTTTATACTACTTACATAATATATTAATAATAAAAACTATTTTCCCTCATCAATATAGTACCTAACAGTAGACAACGGATACATAATAAGGTAGACAGAAACCGATTTATTAACGTTTTTATAATAAAATTTAAGAGGTTTTTATGAAGATGGATCTCTAAATCCTTTATTATATAGAGATACTGTTGGATATCGTAAATTTGGAGAAGTAAATGATCAGGTTAATGGAACTATACCTGTAGTAACTTGTACCACTTCAGATCATGCTATAGCTTGTATACGTGAAGATGGATCTGTAATAAGTTGGGGATTAGTATACGGTTATGATTGGAGGGATTGGAACTTATATTCTACATCATCATCCCAGGTTGTATCATTTAATCAGGTTCAGGATAAACTTGATGGTTAAATTCCAGTAATTTCAATTACAGCTTCTGATCATGCATTTACAGCACTTTGAGAAGATGGATCTATCGTAGTATGGGGAAGTATTCTTTCAGGTGGTATATCAAAAGATACGCTCTCTCTTCTTTCTAATAAGAAATATTCTAAGGTATATTCAGGACGTGGTGGATTTATTGATATTACTTCTTCAGATGATAAATTCTATACTTTAGATAAATCTTTTCCTCAAGTTTGGGGATGCGTATATAAAGATTAATATCAATACTTTCACTACCGGGGTACTATGTAAATTTTAAGTAAATATCATAAAAGTTACACAGTACCTCAATAGAATTTTTTTTCATAACCTTAATCCATCTATTCAACTCTTATAAGTTCCATATCATCTCTATATACACTCTGTGTTTTTGGATCAAAGTCGTTAATATATAATTTATTTCCAATAATTTTAACTATATCATACGCAATCTGTCTAAGATTCATAACACTACTAATATCCTTTTCAACACCTATCTCCCATCCATCCTTTTCAGTTACAGACTTCCAATTCTCTAGTTGAGACTCATTATATACCGTAGCTTTATATGAACTTCCAGTTTCTTCTATTATATTATATTCTCCAAACTGTCCTATTTGTGTATATTTTAATATTCCTACAACTTGATATAATTTATTTTCTTCATCACAACTTGTATGATAGTAAGTATTTGTAGTAATAATTGTAGAATTAGTAAACTCAGCTCTTTGAACACGATATCTATCGGTTTCAGCCATACATTCTGTTTCAAAGGTTCCGGATAAATCTACAGTCTCAAAAGGTTCTTTAGGTTCCACCGGTTCACTACCAGCTTTATAATAAATATCGGTAGTATCGCTATCATCTACACTAGGATTATTGTCTCCAAGTTTTAACCTATAACCGTTCATATAAAGAGTATTTCCATCAAGTTTAATGGTATAATACTCTGTATAACTCTCATCTTCTTTACTTTTTAGTAAAAAATCTTGTGTAATATTTTTTTCTTCTTCTACAGTCCAGTCTTTATATCCTGAATCTTCTACACTATTTAAGTAATTAGCATAATAAGAATCATATACACTTACTTTAATAGATTCTAATCTTTCTTTAATAAGTGTTTCTCCTTTATATTCTCCTGATATATCCAAAAGGTATATACCTTCTATTTTTTCTACAATATTTTCTTCCTTACATCCTAAACCATAATGAGTTGTTTCAACTATTTTTACCTTTGAATCTTTAATATTCAATTTGGAAACCACTGATATTCCATCATCAAACTCACATTTTGATGTATAATCACCGTTTAGATATGCTAATTTCCCTTCTTCTCTATAGGAAATATCTTCCTTACCATTGTCACTACCATCTTCTCCACAAGATATTAACCCTATAGATATGAATACAAAAATTAACGACACTAAATTTTTTTTAATCATAATAACTACCTATTGTTCAAAATTTTTTCGATTAATTACTAATCTTTTCCACGAAATGATCTACTTTATCTGTCATTCCTAAAAGCATAATTCTATCCTTCTCCTTAAATAACATATTAGGAGAAGGGGGAATACAAACCTGTTCTTTTCCTGAATTATCTATGGTTTTTACTCCTACTACATTTAGTTCATATTTTGATCTAAAATCTAGACTGATAAGACTTTGGCCTATAAATTCTTCAGGTATATTTACTTCTACAAAAGATACATCTCCTGACAGGGACATATGATCCACAAGATTTGGAGTAATAAGTTGACGAAAAAGGTGTTCTGCAATGTCTTTTTCAGGAAATACAGTAATATCAGCACCAATAAGTTTAATAGCTTCAGATTTTTCCTCAGTATCCACTTGGACTATAATTTTTTTAATATGTTTTTCATTTTTTAATTTATAAGTTAAAAGAGTAGCTACTTCAAAAGAGCGACGGAGTCCAATAATAACAATATCCGTTTGAAATACTCCCAGTCTTTCTAGTACATCCCAATCCATAAGATCTGCTTCAATTGCTTGAGTAACACTCTCAGATATTTTATGAACCAAAGCTGGATTTTTATCAATTGCAATAACTGAAGCTCCAGCTTCAGACAAAGAGGTAGCCATCTTCATTCCAAATCTTGAGAGTCCTAGTACTGAAAAACTGTGTTTAATTCTTGCCATATTTAAACCTTTCTTTCTACCCTACTAATATATTTGCAGGAGGATATTTATAATCTAGACTTCTTCTAGTTCCTATAACTGAAGCTATAATTACTATAGCTCCTAGTCTTCCTATAAACATACAACCCATAATTATACAAAGTCCTGGATTTGATAGTGATTCTGTAACCCCAGTTGAAAGACCTACTGTAGATAGAGCTGAGATTACTTCAAATAGATGCTTTATAAATACACCTCGGGTATCCTGAGCTACTACCCCATAAAGTTCTGTAAACTGCAAAAGTACCAGTGCAGTAACAGCTAGAATACAGTAGATAAAAACAACTGTCATAGCCTTACTTACTATCTTAGAAGGCACTCTTCTATACATTATCTCTACACTTGAGCGATTTGTGAGTTGGGATCTAAGCATTCCACATAAAATTGCAAAAGTAGTAATTTTAATTCCCCCTGCAGTAGATCCAGGGGAAGCTCCTATAAACATAATAAGACATATTATAATCAAAGACATATTAGTAAGAGAGTTCATATCTACTTGGGAAAAACCTGCTGTTCTAGAAGCTATTGCAATAAACAAGGACTCAAATATCCTTATATTAAGTTCTGGATCCATCCGAGAGTTTTCAATTTCTAGAATAAAGATAGCTATAGAACTTACTACAATAATAATACCAGTAAATACTAAAATTATTTTAGAATGAAGTAAAAGTTTTCTTCTCCTTTTTCTAAAAAAGGCCAGTACACTTGCTCCAACATCTGCTGAAACTAAAAATCCAATACCTCCAAATAATACGAGTATTGCTATAACAATATTTAAGTACCACTGACTAGAAAACGAGGCTAAACTATCAGGAAAGAGGGTAAATCCAGAATTACAAAAAGCAGATATTGAATGAAACACCGAGTATTTAATAGCTGTAGCTACTGACATATCTCTAATAAAGTAGAAAAATAAAAATAGAGCTCCAATAAGTTCAATTCCTAAGGTATAAACAAGAGTAGATTTAATAATAAATCCTGGATTAAATCCTTTGTTAGATCCAAGCATATCTGCTATTACCATAGATTCCTTGGTACTTAGTGATCCACTTAAAGAAAGCATTATCCAGTTTGAAAAACAAAAGATTCCTATTCCTCCTAGTTCTACAAGACATATAAGAATAATCTGTCCAGTATTTGAAAGAGTAGTACCTACATCCATTACAGATAACCCCGTAACACA
>CACXFL010000036.1 GCA_902766925.1 uncultured bacterium
ATTGATAAGAGAAGGGTATAATATGAAATATTTAAGTATAGGTATTATAATTTTTAGTTGTTTATTATGTTCATGTTTAAAGAAATCTTCTACTACTTCAGCTGTATCTGGAGATACAGAAATTTTGTATACAACTGGGAAATTAGAAGATGCTTTTCGTAATGAAATTAATCTTATCCCTAAAATAATAGACCTTCTTTCTATTGGTAGTAGTCAAGAATTTTTAGATAGATTATATAAATCTATGTCAAAAGACGAACTATTAAATACAGTAAAACAAAAAGTAGAATCACTATCAGATTCTACTACTTTATACTGGTTTCATGTAGGACATGGACATATCGAAGGTAGTAATTATTTTTTTTCTACCAGTGAATATAATGTTTATTTAACAATAGATGAAATAATGAGTGCTATCAAAGAAGTTAGAAAAACTCCAATTAAAAGACTGGTGATATTTTCTACCATATGTCATGCAGGTGAACTTTTTAAAAATATAAAAAACTATAAAGATATTGTATTTAAGGAAACTCTAGTATATACATCTTCTTCAAATGAAGAAACAATGGATGGAAGAGGTAATCCAGCGTTATATTCAGCTTTATATTTTTTAAATTTAGCTAGACAGAATATGGATGCTTCAGTAGAAGAATTAGCGGAAGAAACAAATAAATCTCTGGAATCGTTAACAGGAATAGAAAGGTATAAAAGATTTTCTAAAAATGATTTAAAGCAATGTCCATTAATACGTTTTAATACCACTTCAAATTTTAATGCAGTTAGTGTTGGAGATATTAGTCGAATAAGTGAGTGTAAGTACGTAAAAGAACCAGTTATCATATCCAATAGATCTAAACCTACATATCAGGATATGTATGATTTAGTAAATTATCTTGTAGTAAACGAGGATAATCCAATAGATCCTGGTTCAAGATATCTAAATGAAAAAGAACTATTACAACTTCCTTTTTTATATACCTATCCTGATAAGTTGAGATTAGAAGCAATTTGGAAATAAAAATAATTATGGATTTTTTTAGATCAGTTTGTCTCATCTGAGTCATAATATATAGTGTAAAAACTAGGCGTTATAATAGAACTACTACGATGATCCTTAGTGTTTTTCGCAAAGATCATCGTAGACTTTCTATACTTTGGGATCCATTGCTAGATCTTTTACAGTAGCATCTTTACCGTTAAAACTAATACCAATAAGAACTACTTGTTTCTTTTTGTATTTAGCTTTGTTTTTATAAAGATTAGTGTATTCTTTATTTTTTATCTGATCGAGAGCTTTTTTAGCACTTCCATTCACTTTTAGTTCCATGATGTAGATGGTATCTTTAGTAATAGCTACAATATCGGTTATACCTTTACCAGAGTGAATTTGATTTTCTACATCTATATCTTGAGATAAAGAAAGAATTGTGGATATAAAGTGTAAAAGTATAGAATTTAAAGATGATACTGAAAATGATACAAAATTAAGTTATAACTTTGCTTTAACACCAACTTGGGTTGATTGTTCAACCATTAAGGAAAGAGTTATTATTTCTTCTAGAAGTACACCTAATTATGAAGATTTGTATAATTTAACTAATTATTTGTTTACAAATACAGACAATTTTAATGAAACAGTAGCAAAAAAGTTCCCTTATCTTTATTCACATCCTGAGACTTTAAAAATTGAAGAAAAGATCTGGTAAAATTATCATATACGATGTAAAGAATTGGATTTTATCTCATCTGACCCATAATAGACATCATAGGAACTAAAAGTGCAAATAGTACTACTACTATTACTCCTGTCATCATGATGGTCATCAAAGGCTCAATTGCAGCAATCAAAGAGGAGATCTTTCTATCAACTTCAGCATCATATGCTATAGCTACGTTTGAAAGCATCTCTTCAAGTTGTCCGGTTTTTTCTCCAGTTTGAATCATAGAAGTTACAAGTGGTGGGAAGATATGAGAACGATCTAAGGTAGTAGAAAGGTTTTGACCTTCTTGAACTGAGGTTTTAGATTGATCA
>CACXFL010000037.1 GCA_902766925.1 uncultured bacterium
AGTTTCTCCTCTAAACATAGGACCTCCAGAATCTCCGTTAGATAAAGAAGCGTTGTAATACTCTAATTTTCCTGTTCTATCTAGTTCTTTATCCGTGGTAGGTTTTCCTTCTCTATGAATCTCAAGCATTCCTTCAGGGCAATACGTGTGAGCACTTAAAATATTCGTACCGGTACGTTTTATCATAGGTTTTTTAGGATCTATCTTTGTTACCATATCTCCTGATAAATTCTTTTTTACCTTAGTAGTATATCCACCGTATCCTACAATTCTTACATCCTCTCCTACTACCGGTTTATACGTTGCTAGTCTAACCTTATCTAAATTTTTAAATAGACCTTCAGGAAATACAGCTACCCCTATATCGTATTTTACATATTCTTCACTACGATCGTATCCGGCATTTTTTCTAAAAATTTTTGTTGTATAGAGGTTCTCAGAAGATCGTATTCCTACCAGATTTATATCTGAATCTAAAAAACAATCTCCTGAGGTTATAAGCGTTGTATCAGATACTACCATAGCTGAACAAACCGTTAGAATCGTACGAGTTCCATTGGCTTTTTCATTCATTGTAATCAATGGAACTACACTGGTAAAACGTTCTGCAGGTATTCCTCCTACAACATTTGTAGATGATCCTATTGATTTACAGGAAACTAAAAAAACAAAACTTAAAAATACTAGAACAAATCTACCTTGAACTACTCTCATATTATCTCCATTAGAGAATATATTTTAAAATTCTATCCAAAACTGCTTTAGGACTAAATCCAAATTTATCCTCTAGTATCGAACTAGGTGCACTTTTTCCAAAATCATCTAAGGATATATTTAACCCATTAATACCGGTAAATCGGGACCATCCCAAAGAAGTTCCCGCCTCAATTGAAACTCTGTATTTAACTTCTCTCATCATAATAGTCGTCTTATATTTTTCATCTTGTTCATCAAATACTTCCCAACAAGGAAGAGCTACCACGTATACTCCTACTCCCCTTTCTTCCAAATCCTTACAAATTCCAACTGCACATGACACTTCAGATCCAGTAGCATAGATCACACATTTTTTTGAATAACTACCTATGTCAGGACTGGTATATACGAAATACGCTCCACGACGAGCTCCATCATAGAAAGAAGGATCCTGACTTAACTGAGGAAGGTTTTGTCTGGATACACAAAATGCTGCCACTACTCTATCTTCTACAGCCTGAGCTAATAAAACAAAAGTCTCTCCAGCATCCGATGGTCTATAAACTCTAAGCCTTGGAACAGCTCTCAAACTCATTAACTGCTCAACTGGTTGATGTGTAGGACCATCTTCTCCTACATAGAAAGAATCATGAGAAAAGCCGTATATAACTGGAATACCTTCAAGAGCTGAAAGTCTTAGAGCAGGTTTTAGATAATCTGAAAACACTAAAAATGTTGTACAAAAAGATCTAAGTCCCAAAAGTGCTAGTCCATTACTTATACATCCCATAGGAAATTCACGAACCCCATAGGCTATGGCTCTTTTAGAATAATCCGAAGAAGAAAGATAGTTGTTTTCTTTTATAAAAGAACCAATACCATTAGATCCAGCTAAATCAGCACTTCCTCCGATAATAGAAGGAACCTTTTTAGATATAGCATTTAAACTCTTACCAAATGCTTCACGGGTAGAAATTGGTTTAGATTCAAACTCAACACTTATTCCTTTGATGGCGTCTTTTATACTGGTGGTGTTAAAATAGGAGTCCCATAACTGTTTTTTTACAGGATCTTTTATAAGGGAGTTAAACTTATTATCCCAATCGGATTTTTCTTTTTCTTTAGAAGAAAAATCCCTTTGAAAATATTTTTTTACTTCTTCTTCTACAACAAAACTAGCCCCAGGATCCATACCCCATTTTTTCTTACAAGCACTAGCCTCTTCATCAGTAAAAGGAGTTCCATGTGAAGAAGGATTTCCTTCCATACTGTAGGATCCTTGAGCCATTACAGTATGACCTATAATTAACAAAGGTCTAGTTCTTTCCTTTGAGTATACATCAGTAAGTATAGATCTAATCTCGTTCACACTAGATCCATCAATTTCTACCACATCCCAATTCATAGATTTAAATAAGGTTACTATATTAGTAGAAGTAGATTGATCCATCCTACCATCTATTTGAACCCCATTATTATCGTAGTACCAGATAAGATTTGATAGTTTCCAATGTCCTGCCAAAGAAGCTGCATTAATTGCTACATCTTCTTCAATACATCCATCTCCCAGTAAGGAAAACACCTTATAAGAAAATAGATCTTTATCTATAGCTACACTTAAGTGTTTTGCGCCAAGTGCCATACCTACAGAGGTTGCTGCTCCTTGACCTAGTGGCCCTGTACCAAAATCTACACCAGGAGTTTCAGGTTCTGGATGTCCTGGAGTAGATGCCCCATATTGACGGAAATTTTTAAGATCCTCTATGGATAATATCCCAGACAAATGAAGTACCGAATATAAAAGCATACTCTCATGCCCAGCACTTAATACAAACCTATCTCTCCCTTTCCAAGAAGGATCTTGGGGTAAGAACCTAAGAAATTCAGCAAACAAGGTAGTAAGAAAAGGAGTACTTGACAAAGCTCCTCCAGTATGACCAGAACGAGCTTTTTTGACCCCATCTATAACCAACGCTCTAACAGTATTAACCAACCTAGTATCAAGCTCTGCGTTACAACTGATCCTGCTCATCCTCTCCTCCAAAACAAAAACTATAAAAAAAGGTATCCTTCTTGTGATTTAGTGCCTATTTACCCTTAGACTCAATCTTAGCCCAAGTATCTTTCAAAGTGACTATTCTGTTAAAGACTAGTTTATCCTGAGAGGAATCTTTATCTAAGCAGAAATATCCAAGACGTTCAAATTGGAATCTATCCTCACTAGTTGCTTCTTTTAGAGAAAGTTCTAGCTTTGCTTCCTTCATTTCTTTTAAAGAATCTTTATTTAAAAAATCAATAAAAGTCTTTTGTTCAGTATCGGAAGGATCTGCAACTGAGAACAACCTATCATATAACCTTACAGTAGCAGATAAACAATTAGAAGCATCTACCCAGTGGATAATACCTTTAACTTTTCTTCCCTCAGGATTTTTTCCTAGTGTATCAGGATCATAACTACATCTAAGTTCTACAATGTTACCCGAGCTGTCTTTTATAACCTCATCACATTTAATAATATATGAATACCTTAGTCTTACTTCCTTACCAGGAGCTAGTCTAAAGTACTTACTGGTTGCTTCTTCTTTAAAATCATCTCGATCTATATATATAGTACCAGAAAAAGATAACTGTCTTGTACCAAAAGAAGGATCTTGAGGATGATTCAAAGCTTCTAACATCTCCACTTTTCCTTGAGGCCAGTTAGTGATAACCACTTTTATAGGATCAAGTACCCCCATAACCCTTTTAGATCTTCCTTCTAGATCTTCTCTTACACAATACTCAAGATATCCGGCATCAATACAACTATCAGCTTTAGTAACCCCTATTCTCTCAGCAAAATTTCTTATAGATTCTGGAGTATACCCCCTTCTTCTAAGACCACTAATAGTAGGAAGTCTCGGATCATCCCAACCCGATACATACCCTTCTTTTACAAGGGTTAAAAGTTTTCTTTTAGACATCACTGTATAATTTAAGTTAAGTCTAGCAAATTCTATTTGTTGAGGATGAGACGAGGTTTTAAGTTCATCTAAAAACCAATCATAAAGTAGTCTATGATCTTCAAATTCTAGAGTACAAATTGAGTGAGTTATATTTTCTAAAGAGTCTGACAAACAGTGAGTAAAATCATACATCGGATATATACACCACTTATCTCCAGTTCTTGGATGAGATACTTTTCTTATTCTATAAATTATAGGATCTCTCATATTTATATTAGGAGAAGCCATATCTATTTTAGCTCTAAGAGTATGAGAACCATCTTCAAAAGCCCCATCTCTCATTTTATAAAAGAGCTCCAAGTTTTCTTCTACAGATCTATCTCTGTATGGAGAATTTATCCCTGGTTTTGATAGAGTTCCCCTATATTCTCTCATTTGTTCTTGAGTAAGTTCACAAACATAAGCTTTACCTTGCTTTATTAAAGTAACTGCATACTCAAACAACCTATCGAAATAATCC
>CACXFL010000038.1 GCA_902766925.1 uncultured bacterium
GGTTCAAGAACAAAAAATACAAGAGGATCCTAAAGTTAAAGAAATTGTAGATATCTTCCTTGAAGAACTTTCTCAAAAATCTTCTGAGTTTTCTTCTGTCGATCCTGATATTGTATCTAAAATAGTTTCTATCCATAACATTGTAGAAGAAGAGATGGTAAGAATCTCTCAAGATCAACCTACTCTTTTTGAAAAAAAGACACTTGATGCTGTGAGTCAGGCGGATGTAGATGAGTTTTTATCTCGGTTGTCAAAGGATAAAAAAAGACAAGTTATATCTATGTTTGCTTCTGTTATGGAAGAAAATCCTGAAAAGTTTGCTGCCATATTAGGTATTTCAGATCCTTCAATAATTAATAAATCTTTTATAAAGATGTTTTGTGAAGCTGGGTTTAAATTTTTTGCTACTATGAAATATATTTTTGGAACTCTGAAACGTACTCTAAGAGTTCCTATAAAAGATTTAAAACTGTCAGAGATGGGACAAGGAATTGCTCCTAAGATCATTCCATATATTCAGTCAACAGTTGTAGCTTTTGAATCTCTGGGAGCAAAACCTACTTATTTTATAGCAGCTATTAGCTATAGTTTTCTTTTGGATAATTTCCATGGAATTGAAGCAAGTGGTTGGATGGATTTTTTAAATAGAATGACCAAGGAAAGAGGAGAACGTTTTGTTGCGTTTTTTAATGCAGCCTATACCTTGTATAATCAGTTAGTGTTCAGGCTTATAGCACTGGCTGCAGGAAAAATTCATCCTTTTATAGCATGGGATGATGGTTTTATTAATAAAGACTGGCTGCTTCTTACTTTCATTACTGTATTTGGTGGATCTTTTGTTTCTGCGGAAGCAAATAAAGCACTCAATGCTATGCATTATGAAAGATTATCTATGCCAAAAAGAGCTAGAGATATTATCCAACAATACGTAAGAGATATTCCAATGCTTCTAACTGGAGCACTGCTTGGGATGGGGGGAGAACACAGTCCTTTCTTGTATTGGGTGTTTGCAACCGGTTTGGTTCTTGATGGAATAACAATATATACTGCAAAGAGATTAACTCAAAGGTCAGCGTTGTATATAGGAAATAAAGATACTTTAGCTCATCCTCAACTCGGAGGTATTTTTTCAAACCTTATGGATCACACTAAGGTAGTTGAACAAGAACCTTCTTCCGTTCAAGCTCTTAAAGAAACTATGATGGTATACTGGAGAGCTGTTGTTGCAACGTTTTTAGTAATACCTAAGACTGTTTTAGGGGTTGGAAGAATTGTAAAAACAGGTTGTATGTCGATGTTTTCAGACAACAATTTTGATTTAAAAGCTGAGTAGAAAAAACTACCCCCTTACTTAAATATATCGATTTTTTTAAAGAAGTAAGGAAGATCTCAACTGAGAAGTTATCATACTTCTTTTTTGAGGGGCTGATATGATATATAATTAAGATAGTTTTTAGGTGTGGTGTTGATTTGAGTCACAGTTTAAAGGTATAATAAACTTGTACATTTGGCAAATATTATGGAGGATATTATATGAAAAATGTAGAAGGAAGTTATGTGTATCTTAAATATACTGGAATAGTTGTATCTTTATTTATATTTTCAGTATTTTTTTCATATGGATGTAAAGACCCATCTCCTCTGACACCAGAAGAACAAAAATCACAGGTAGCAAGTCTAACAAAAACAACTCCTAAAAAAGTTATATACAGGGCTAAATATAATATAAAAGCAGGTGTTAGTCTTGTAAAATGTAAGGGAGATGGTGTCACTATAGAACTCTACGATGATATGCAAACTTTAGAGATAAAAGGGTTTACTAATTGTGGTCTTGCAGGAAAGTTAGACGTTTCTGAGTTTATGAATAAAGAATCCTTAGATGAGATGGATGAAAAGTATAAAGATGCTGAATACGCAGGGATTATCTTAAGAGCTCAAAACCCTAAAAAAGTTAATGGATCTGTTCCTGAAGGTGGGGCTTATTTTACTCCTCCTAGACCTAATATAATCAATCCTCTGGCTAGAAAAAAAATTCTAAAACCTTATGTTGGAAAAACTATTGAAGAATCAACCCGTGTACAATTAACAAAAGATGGAAAATCTATCTCGGATTCAGGAATAATCAAAGTTAATATTCATTCTATAGATGGTAAATCTGAAATTGATGATACACCAGCACCTTTGAAAAAAGATGGAAGAGTTATAGTGTATACCATATCAACCTCAGGATTTAGTAAAACTCCACAAAAAGGTGGATATATGCTATTTGATTCATTGAAGTTTTGGATGGGGACTGATCCTGTAGCTATATATAAAATGAGTATCAGTTCTAAACTTAAAGATATGGTTTCAGAAGAGGAACTTGTAGATCAAGTAAATACAAAATTATCTAATAATCCTTTAATACAGGGATTAAAGGATGGAGGTTTTGTTAATGAGCTCATTCAAAGTTTTGGTAATTGGCTTTCATCACAAAATACAACTGGAGGGGTAATAGGGGGTACTTTTATAAACTTTGGAGCAAAACTTCTTGGACGAGCACTACAAGAAAATTCTATTAAAAGTATGACCAAAAGTACTTTGAATAAAACTCTTACTATTGAAGCTACCATGAAAGAATATGAATCTTTGTAGTAGAATTTAGTTATTTTTGGAATAATATAAAGGGGAGTAATTACTCCCCTTTAGTGTGCCTGGCATACATATATTCCAAAGGGTGTAAGTCCTGAATCTGCTAGACAACTGGAATGATATAGCTCAGCATCATGGGGTCGGTCCACAAATCTCCGGTCTGACGTACAGAAATCATATTAGTAATGATAGTAACTGAAGACGGGATTAAACACAGGACAACTTCCAAAAGCAGGTCATCCGCAGAAAGTATCTGTGAAACAGTGAGGATACAAGAAAGGCGTGTACTTGTAATAATATTACTGAAAACTTTGATATCATCACCTAAAGAACTGCTGTGTATCGAACGGAACGCACAGTGGTGTGAGAGGACAGGGGGACCTGATCCCCTTCTTACTCGATTATATTAGACAATTTTGTACACTATATAATCTATAATATAAATTTTAGACCTAATTGATATTCAATTTTATCACAAAAATTGTACCTGGTACGATTTTAAAAAATGGGATGAGTTTTTTGTTTTAGTATGTAGGATTTTCTCGTTGTTAAATATTTATAGATAAACGGGAGAATATATGAGTGAAACTAGTGGTGAAAAATGGAAGTATGAACAAGACGATAATCGAATTAATCCAGGTTTGGAATATAAGAAAAATTTAACAGTTAATAGAAGTTCTAAGGATTCTGTATTTACGGATTTATTTTCAGATCCAGAGTACCTTTTAGAACTTTATAAATCTTTATTTCCTGAGGATACTGGTTGTACAAAAGAAGATTTTGAACTTTTGTCTCTAGGAAATGTTTTTGTTAACGGAGCGTATAATGATTTAGGTTTTTTAGTAAAGAACAAGATTTTAATTTTGGTAGAAGCACAATCTACATGGAATCCTAATATACCGATGAGGATGTTAAGTTATGTTACGTATACGTACAGAGAATACGAAACTCAACATAAACTTAATAATTACGGTGTAAAACTTGAAAAATATCCTCGTCCAGAGCTTTATGTTGTTTACACAGGGACATCCCCTGTTAATTCTAAAAAACTACGTTTAAGTGATTGTTTTATTGGGGAGTCTTTCTCAGAGGAAATAGTCTTAGATTGTATAGTTAATGTTATTGATAGTACAAATTCTTCAGGAATATTAACACAGTATATTTCTTTTTGTAAAATTTTTAATGATATGATAAAAGAGCATGGGTATGTACTAGATGCAGTACGAGAGACTATACGAATTTGTAAAGATAAAGATATATTAAAGAAATATTTAGAGTCTAGGGAGGTAGAAGTGACTAGAATGCTTGCTAATATATTTAATCAAGAGGTTGAACTAGATAAATTTATTCGAGCTGTCGAAAATGAACACCGTGAAACTCAAGCTAAACTAGCTGATAAAATTAATGATGCTCAAAACAAATTAGATGATATTCAAAATAAATTAGATGATACTCAAAATAAATTAGATGATACTCAAAATAAATTAGATGATACTCAAAATAAATTAGATGAAGGTATCAAAAATGTTGTATCATTGTGTTTTGATATGAAGTTATCAAGAGAGGAAACTATTCTAAGGATTGAAAAGGCTTTTTGTCTTTCTCATGAAGAAAGCCAGAAAAGAGTTTCAGATTGTGAAAAAAATCTTAAATAATTAACTGATAATATTAATTGTGTTTTTTATTACTTTCTAAACCTCCAGCTATGCTGGGGGCGGTCCAGAAATTTTTAAGATAGCTAATAGTAGATTAGGGATGTATCGTAGGAGTGAATTGTATGTGTCAAATTATCTACTGAGTCCTAAAATATCGGCTATTAAGAAAAAGGATCGACCAGGTTTGATCGATCCTTTGGATTGCTATCTGAGTAGTCTGTGATATTAATATAAATATAGCACCATATACGAGACCCGTACGTACGGTGCTAAGGGAAGGGCAGGGTGGGAGAAAATCCCCTCTACCCTATTTCTAAAATCAACTGATCTATTCTCTTATCCTTATTACCACCAAAGTCCTCTGTAATAATAGGTGTTGAAACCGTAAGAAGACCAAGAATAACTATAAGAGTAGTTATAAGAAGCCCAACCGTAACTTACTGGATTCCAATAGTTATAAGAAGGTGCAAAGTATCTAGGAGCCCAAGCTGTGGTAAATCCTCTGTAATATAGACCTCCCCAAGGACGAACTCTAAACCAACAACCAAAACAGGTTTGATCAATTTTTCCATCATCAGTTTTAATGGATTCGATTTCTTTTTCACTTAGAATTGGATTATAAGATGTAGATTTAGAAGTTTTCCAAATCTTATCTACATCAGAGTTAGAATTTACTACACTATTAACAAATTTCATTTGTGCAAAATTAGCTAACTCTTTACCGTCTTTTACAGGAACTCTGATCAAAATACCACGAGACTGTTTAACTAATTGAAGTTCATTAGATTTTTGAACTGAGGAACTAGTTCCTCTAGTAATCAAACCATCATCTTCTACGGAAAAAGCATAACCAGTAAACATAAAGAAAACTACAAGGGTGGATAAAACTTTTCTCATAATACATCTCCTCTAAAAAAAATTAATTAAACATATTCTCTATTAATGAAACAATCTCTTGAAGTTCAACATATCTTGGGTTTGCATACTGCAAATCTATATGTCTACGTTCAAGTTCTGTATAAGAGACATATAAATCTTCCTTCATTTTTTGAATTGTAGAAAGAATTCTTTCTTGAAATTGTCCTCGTCTTCCAAATCTGTTGGCATTTCTTTCTAAGTTAATCAGAGATTTTAATGCTAAACTCTTGTGTAAGAAGGTAGTAAGTTTTGTGGTAGCAAGCCCTGTAAGTTGAGCTCTTACAAGATCAGATATTAGAGTACGTGTTCTTTCAATTAAAATCTCAGCCCTTTCTGTAGCTAATCCATAAAATTCATTAGTTGTAACTACTTCCTGAGGATTATCTATTCTAGGGTCTTGGAATATTCTTCCAACAATTGTACCTGGTTCTCTAAATAAACCACCAAAAGGTCTAATTTCACCTCTTCTTGGATCGTTTTGAGGTTGTGGTAACATAGAGTCATCATCTCCAACTGGATTAGTATTTTCATATTGAGGAAGTGGAGAAGAACTGATTATTCTTGGAGAAAGCTCAGGATTTTGATTTCTACCAAACAAAGGTCCACCTGTAGTAGAAGGAGCTGGAGTAGGGATAGTTTCGTATGCATCTTCAGTATTTTCAATTTCTTCATCTGGTAGTTCTAAATATATTGGTTCATCTTCATCTTCGTTTAAACTAAAATCATTAGTCGTAAAGGTATCATCACTATCATCAGGGTATAAACCAAGAATCATAGGTTTAGTTGGATCTTGAGCACTCATGTCAATATCTTCTTCGTTTAACTCAGCTCTTGAATCAGCTTTGGCGTAAGGAAGAGTAGCAGTGTTTGTGTTAGTATTAGCTGGTAGACTTTCTTTAACGTTACGAACTATCATCTCGGAAGCAGTACCGTCAGTGTAATCTGTTCCATCTATAATTGCTTTTACATCTAAGGAACTAGAATCAGTTACTGAAGCTAAGCTGTTTTGCAGAGAATCGAAAGTTTTTACCATAGATTCTGTTACAGGAATTGCTATATTTGCAAATTTATTGTTGTATTTTTCAAGTTGAAGGGAAGTTTCATATCCTTGTCTTTTTTCAGCAATCATTAAAGCTACTATCTTAGGAGACCCATCTACTATTGCAAATAAAGATCCACCACTTCCACCTTCGTTAGAAGAACAGTTATTATAAAGTACGGATTCTTGTTTTAAGATATAACAAGATCTATCGTACATCAAACGGTCTGAATTACCATCAAGTCCTACAAAACCTACTTCATAAGGAAGTTCTGATTTTATAATTTGGGTATCATCTTCAGTTATGATTTGTTGGAACTTAACAGGAGAAAGACTCATAAAATTAGAAATACCAGTAACACTACTTTCAAGAACTACAAAAGCCCAGTCATTAAGTAGTTCAGAATTATTTATATCGGTAGGGAAATTTGAAGTACGGGCTATCACACTTTCTACAGGGATAGAGGTACCATTTATTCTAAAACTCATTGAATCTTCTTTTAGTGTTTGATTTTCTTGAATTAAACAATGAGATGAAGTTAGAGCAATTCTATCTGATAGAAGAGTAGCTACACAAGAAGAACCAACGGTTCCTATGGTATTTAAAGGAAAATCTTCATCTTGAACTAGTGCTATTCTAGGATCTTGTTTGTTAGAATTTAAAAAAACATTTTCTAGGGAAGAAATTCTATCTTGAGAGTCACAACCTAAAGTCATAATAAAAGCACTAAAGGCTGATAAAAAAACTAATCGTTGGAACATAAATTATTCTCCTTTTTGGTAGAAAATCTACCAGTTATTTATAAACGCTACCTTTTACAAATCACAAATTATTTGTAAATAATGCAAAAAACATAACTTAGATAGCATTAATACTGTCTAAACACAACTTCATATTTTCAATCTTTTTGCATAATAGTCAAGGGTGTATATTTTTTTTGCATTTGTCATATTTTTATATATTGTAGATAGCTTTGAAATAAAACAAGAATACTTAAATAATATAATAATATCAGCGAGTTATTAAAAATAACTGATCCCCCATCGATGGTATAGTTACTGCTTTATAGTAGGTGTATTCCTGTATTCTATACAGAAATACTGTGGATGTTGATGCGGATGTTGAAGTTTGAGCTACTTGAATTGATGAGGTGTTGTATGGCAAAAGTGATCTGTTTTAAACATTCTTACTATAATGGTAAGGAATCTCCTGATCTTTCTTGTAAAGTTTGTTGTTCTCTTTTTATAAACACCATCAGAGAGAAAAAGAAAGCAAAGGGAAAAACTGTTAGAACAAAAAGATCAATGAAAAAAGCTACTAATTAGTAGCTTTTTTTTTGAGTTAGTACTTTAAATACCACTACTGTTTTATCTACACCTTAATCTTTAGTCTTTAATATAAAAAGAAGAAAAAACCTTAAGAGCTTCTTTTATTTTTTGAGTAGAAACCATATCTACTGGAAGATCTTCTAACTTATTAGTCTTATATTTAAAACTTCCATAATTATCAAAAATTAAAAGTTTTTCATCCTGATCTAAAATAGCTTTTTGAGTATAGGTTGTGATAGGGATCAAAGGATGAATATCTGTGGAAAATAAATCCTGACCCTGACTATAGTCTGAAATAGGAGAAATACAACCAAACACCCTTTTAAGTATGGTTGGGACAAAATCATGATGAGAACTTAAATGAGTTATTATCTTATTATTATCTTGATTTACAGTATCTTCCAAACCATAAGTATTCCATTTTACTAAAAAAGGAACATTAGTTTGATAACGAGAAAAATTAGAATTATGTCCCCAGAAATTAAGTCCACAATCATTTATCTCCTGACCATGATCTCCTGTTAGAATTACTATAGAGTTTTCAAGCAGTCCTTGATCTTCTAAAGCTTTGTATACATCTTTTAAAAGCATATCTATAAAGTAAGCAGAGTTTTTATATAGATTCCTGTAAGGAGTAGGATCAGTACTATTATTTACAAGAAAATAGTTCATCTCATTAGCTGTTGGAGTAAATTTAGGACTGTAACCATATTTACCATTTTTAGGAAAATACCAACCGTGAAGTGCATTGTAGAATAGGAAAGTAAAAAAAGGTTTTCGTACAGATCCAGAGCGAATAAATTCTAAAAACTCTTGATTCATCACCCAATCCCAATACTCCCCACGAGGAGTTATGGTATCAGTTCTTAAGTTTTTAACATTTGAAAATACGTTTCTATAAAACTCAGGAGAAATAAGAGAAGTAGAACTATATATCAGAAACTGATACTCATTTTGTTCAAGTGTTTCCATAAATACTGGAGGGATAACTCTTGTTGTAGCATCAGACCAGTAAGATCCAGACAAAGAGTAAAATAAGGAAAAAGTTCCAGTACTAGTTACGTTTCCACCTGAGTAATGTTTTTGAAATTTATAATCATTTTTGAAAAAATTCCAAGTGTTTGGCATAGCTGAATCATCATCCAGTAAATCAGATCTCATAGCATCTATAAAGATTACTATAATGTTTGGTAAAGTGTGATCTTTTACCTTTGATGTATCAAACTGAAGTGGATGTTTTGGATAATAAAAATGAGAATCTTTATTAGTTTTAGAAATAGTTTGAGCCATCTCGTTTTGCTCATATCCCAGTTTTGAAATTATCCTATTAGCACTAGCTGGAAAACTTAAAGGAAGACAAGAAACAGATTCTAGTATCGAAGGAATAAATTTCCATCTAGCAACAGAGTGTATCCCATTATACATAAGAGTAGTTACAAACATCAAAATAAGAACTCCAACCAATCTTTGGGTACGAATTTTTTTTGTCTGTTTTCCTATAAATCTTAGTAGACAAAATACTACTCCTATTAGTAAAAGTATAAAGATCGATAGCATAAGATACATTGAAGTACCTAGTTCAAAAATTTCAGCGGATGCTGAACTAAAAAATAAGGATAACATTGCTGAGTTTATATGGAATCTATACTGCCAGTATACAAATAGATCTATTGATAAAATAATAAAAATCAAAGAATAAATAAAAGTATACAGGCCTAGGATAACTTTTTTTAATGGAGTAAATTTAAAACAATAGATAATCGTACTGATTATAAATAAAATAGCAGAAAATATAAAAGCTTGAGACACAAGATGTGTAAAAGAAAAGATATTTTCAATAAAAGATCCCCGGCCTAAAATTAAAGAACATCCTACAGGATAGATTACGCTGCTTGTTATAATACTAAGATAAATCTTTTTGGAACATCTACTACTAAAAGTAGCCCATCCAGTTAATGATATGATTATAAAAAATGGTAACATTAACCAAAAATTTGAGGAGTTAAAAATAGTTAAATATCCAAGAAAATACAGGTTGAATATAACAAATGATAAAAAAGAATAAGCCACCACTTTAGGCATGAATTTCTCCTCCCCCAACTTCAGATAAACACTGGTTAGTGTAGACGTCTTTTATAAAATTAGTCAAATAGTTTTTATAGATCACTATGTTATAATGGACGGTAAGCATCAAAAAAGTCAGCAGTTCCTATAGCTAGACCCTGGTTACCATGTCTTCCAATAGCATAATCAAATCTGAAGATCATTCTGTATACTGAAGGAACTAAAATTTTAAGTCCTAGTCCATAGGAAAATTCAAAATTAGATACGAGGTCTTTTGAGCTTAGAGAAGCTGTTCCTATATCAGAAAAAAATACTCCTTGTAGATGAATTAACTGGGTTTTATATAATATTTTTCTAAGTTCTAAATTTAGATATCCGTATTTATTTCCATACATAAATCCGTCTTTATATCCACGTATAGAATCAAATCCTCCAAGAGAAGTCATATTAGAAAAATATTTAGAACCACTAAATCCAAATTTAAGATGAGTTGCAAGATTAAAGTCTTTTGGAAATAATTTATAGTAATATACTTCAGTATCAAAATTTAATGTAGATTTTTTATCTATAATTTTATCAAACAATCCTCCCAAAGAACTATCAACTCTTAGTCCGTCAAACAGGTTCTTATCTATAGATACATTGTCGTACAGTAGTTTAAATCTTAGATTTGAAGTAGTAGTAGGACTATCGTATAGTGATACATATTGATCTAGATAGTAAGGTGGATAATCTAGGTTAGGAGAATAAATTTGTTTTTTGTACTGTTTTATAAAATAATCAAATCCAGTTTGAAATACGGAGTTATCTTTGGTCTTTATAATTGGTAATAAAAATGTAACTCGAGCTCCAGACCACTGGGTTGTTAAAGTTCCTATTTCATTTTGATCTAAATCAAAAGATGTAGAATCTATGTTTTGCTTCCAGAGTTGGAAACTAAGCATATAGTTTCCATCAATCCATTTAGGAAATTTCATCCAAAGGACTCCTCCAGGTTCCGAAGATCCATAAGTATGAACTTCTCCTCCAAGAGTTAAAAGTCTTCCAAAAGAATGGGTATCGTACATTCCATATACTATAAGAGGAGTTCCTCCCCCTATAGATCCTCTTATAACAGGTATTAGAGTCCATTTTTCTGAAAGTTCTATAAACATATTACAGTAGGGTTGATTACGAGATTTTAATTCTTTTCCGTTTGAATCTATCATCAAATCAGAACTTTGTGGTTGATATTCCATATGAATTTCAGCTTCGTAGAATACCTGGGTAGTAAGTAATTTACTTTTAAGTCTAGGGATATCTTTGGTATTAAATATCATATTGGGTTTTAGTTGTAAGAATCTTAAAATCCAATCTTTATCTGTTTTAGCTCCTTCGTGTATATCTATCCTATTTAATATACAACTAGAAGGAGTTTCTATTTTATCAGTTTCTAAATTAGGTTCAATTTCACTACTTGTATTAGGAATAGATTCACTATCAGCATCTGTATTAGATATATCGCTAGAATCATTGGTAGGATGGGAATCTATGGAGGATTCTTTCGCATCGGAAGAATCTTCTGAACTAGCAAAAATCTTATCTATACAAAATGGAGTTGGTAGTAAAATTAAAAAATATACTATCAGTAACCTATTTATATAGGATATAATATTATTCATTTTAATAGACATGGACATATTTTGGTGCTTATTTAATTAAAAAGTTACCTACCGTCACCGACTTATCGTCAGGTAATTAGAAGGACTAAACCTTTTTATATAAAAAAGTCGGATTTATGTTTTGTTATTATATAAATAATCGTAGATAGATTATTTAACTAGGTATGTTATGGAGAGGTGTTGTGGGGGTACAAAAAGATTTAACTCGGGGTAGTATCAGTAAAACTTTAGTTAGTTTTGCTCTGCCGTTTATAGTTGCTAATTTTTTTCAAGCACTGTATGGAGCTACAGATTTATTGGTAGTAGGATATTTTTGTCCTGTGGAGACGGTATCTGCAGTAGCTACAGGAGCGCAGGTAATGCAATTTCTTACCTGTTTTATTACAGGACTGACCACGAGTGGAACAATTCTTATAGGAAGGTACCTAGGAGCAAGAAAAACTGATCTTATACGTCAGGTTATATATGTGATGTTAATTTTGTTTATGGGACTAGCTCTACTTATTACAGTACTTCTACTTTTATTTAACGCCCATATTCTTCATATTATCCAGGTTCCTAGTGAAGCTTTCCGGGAAGCTTATCATTATGTAATGATTTGTAGTTGTGGGGTAATTTTTATATTTTTGTATAATTCTATAAGTGCTATTTTAAGAGGACTTGGTAATTCTAAAATTCCTATGTACATAGTAGCTATGGCCTGTGTTATAAATTTTATTCTTAATTACATCTTCATATCTCAATTTAACCTAGGAGCTAGTGGGGTGGCTATCTCAACCATAGTATCCCAGGCGGTGAGTGTACTGGTAGGGTTTTTATATGTAAGAGCTCACTCAGATCAGAAAGTATCTTTAAAGGATATAAGATGGAACAAAATTATTGCTAAAAAACTATTTGCACTTGCAGTTCCTCTGTCCTTACAGGATACCCTGATACCTTTATCTTTTATGTGTTTATATGCCATAGCAAATTCCATGGGAACGGTATCTTCAGCAGCTTATGGAATAGTTTGTAGATTGAACGGATTTTTAATGCTTCCTGCAGGATCCTTTGCTATGGCTCTTACTGCATTGGTAGCTCAGAACATAGGAGCAGGAAATATAAAAAGATCCCGTACCTCTTTATTTATATCAATAGGATATTCCTTGTTTTTTGGACTGATTTTTCTAGTTTGGCAACTTATCTACCCATACAGTGCTATAGGTATTTTTTCAACTAGTCCTGATGTATTAAAAGAAGGAGCACTGTTTTTAAAAAGTTTTAGCTGGGATTATATTCTTGTTCCTTTTGTATTCTGTATGAATGCTTTTATGAGTGGATGTGGGTATCCGATGCTTTCAGCTATTAACAACATATCTACAACCTTTCTTATTAGAATCCCTTTAGGATTCTTACTTGGTACTAAGATAGGAGCTACTTTGTTTGACCTAGGAAAAGCTGTTCCTTTAACATCCTTATGTTCTATCATAATAGGAGCTTGTATGATTTATTATGTCTATAAACATCTTCAAAAGAAGCATTCTGTCTAGATACTTTAATTCAAGCTTTATATTAAAAAAGAAGGAAGATATTCTTTTCTTCCTCCTTTTTAAGAAAAGGTAATATAGTTTTGTTTGATTTACATCTAACTTATCTAATAAGACTAAGACTACTAGTCTCCATCTACCCCCGATTTTCCTTCTATACCGATTTTTTCATAGAAGAGCTCATCTATAGTCTTTTTAATTAAAATCCATAAAAGTTCTTTATCAGCACATTTTCCAAGTACTCCTAAAGGAATTTGGAATCCTCCCTTATCCTTTCTTCCTCCTCCGTAATAGATTCCATCAGGACCTTTCCCGAAGATATCTTTAATCCATTTATCAGGATCTAGAATATGGGATTTAGTTCTTAGGGACCCATCTATATATTCTCCAGCTACTACTCCATACACAACAACTGTATCTATACCTTCTCTATTTAATAGATAATCTGCACATTGACCTATTCCGTCTCTTTCTTCTTCACGTACAAAACCAACTCCAGAAAACATAAAGTTACCACGGATATCCTTACGTTGCAGAGCTACTTGAGTAAGGTCCATAGTTTTTGCAGGAATAGATTGACGAGAAATTAGAGCTAAAAGATCCTTATCAACCATAGGAGCTAGAATTTTACTAGCCTCATAATCTATAGGATAAGCCATGATAAAATCATCGGTATCAGATCTTATACCATGCATAAGTGATGTAGCTATTTTACTTTCTTCCACGTTTTCTCCATCAAATTTAAAGTCACAGTTACTTAAATATTCTGCAAATATAGATGAAGCAGATCCTGCATCTTCCCTGATATCAAGAAATCTAGCTTTAACTGTACCTAAAGACTTATGGTGATCTACAAATACTAAAAGTTCACAACTAGGATCTAGTTTTATAGGAAGTTCAGGATTTTGAGAATCCGTAACAGCAAAATAATTGTAAACACTTAGATCCATACTTTCGTTATAATGATCTATATCTATATCAAGTTTTTTTACTAAAGCTCTATTTTCATGGTGAGAGATTTCTTCAAAATATATGATAGTAGATTCTATATCATATTTTTTACATATCCACTGTAGAGCCAAAGATGAGGCAATGTTATCTGGATCTGGAAATCCTTTTATACAAATAAGAAGTTTAGTATTTTTGACTGAATTTAATACAAATTTAAGTTCTTCTACTTTACTAGAAAAAACTTCCTTACTAGATGACTGATTAGAAACCGGTTGAGATTGTTGTCCAGCTTCTTGACTATCTTTCCTAGTTTGTTCTTGTTCTTGTCCAGATGTTTTTGTTAAATTTTCTTCACTCACAATATCTATCTCCTGTTATTATTGTACTATAACAAATCGGTATTTGTATTGATGAATATAACTTTATGAAGAAAATAAATCCAAAATATTCGTAGATATTTTTATATGATTTTTAAAAAAATATAAAAATATCTACGAATATCAATCATATATTATCCGTTAATTAAATTAGTTTTGGCTCTTTTTAAGACCATATTTTTGATTGATATCCATCAAAATCCCTACAAGAATTTCTGATAGGACTCCACCCATAGCAGAGTTTATTCCTAGGGCTTCTAAACCTACTTTAGTTAAAACATTTATATAAATTCCTTTAGAGTAAGTCATTATAGCAATCATTATATGAGCTTCTTGAAGTTTAGATTCTTCTCCTATTTCATAAGTATCTAGTGATATCAGGTATTTGTTATCTCCAATTTTTTTACCATATAGCTTCCAATTGTTTTTAATATACATATAACCGTTTTGTTGTTCAGTAGAAGTGAGTTCAAACTTTGCAGTAGCTTGGGTTTTATCCGGATTAAACGATAGTTTTTCTATAGGGGTTATTAAAAGTTTAGCATTTTCATTACCAGCATTTTCTAAATTTTCTATAATTTTAAGATAGGAATTCTTGGCTGTTTTAAACATTGTATAATCAGCGTATAAATCAAATCTAGACTCTCTAACGTACAAAGACTGATTTGAATTAACTTCACTATGAGATCCAATATCTTTTGTATCAGCTGTTATATAACTTAATTTAGTGATATCCGCAGAAGGAACTACCGAACAGAAATTACCTCCATAAACTGGATATTGGGAAAGATCAAGTTTAGTATCTTCTGTAATATTAGTACAAATTGTTTGCATCTTATCAGCTATACTGACTCCATCATCATAGATAGCTTCATCCGAGGAAGATTCATCGTCGTCACTATCACATGAATATATTGAAGATACAAGTAAAACAGCTACTAGAACTAACAGGCTAGCATTAATTTTTTTTAACATCATAAACTCCTTTTAATGTGTGAAAAATTATAATCTATATACATATATTACATATGCACATGTTCGTTTAAGGTTGCTTTAATATGTATATCATTATCGATTGCTTTTTGGACTGTTTTTTCGATATTTATAAGTCCTCCTATACTATCAATTACCCCTGAAGTATTAGGAAACAGTGTCTGAAGTAGGGTATCTCCTCCTATCTTTAATGCTTTTAGTAGTGGAGTGGTCTTTTTTTCTTTTACTTGTTTTAAAAGATCTTCTTTAGATATTACATCTCTTAATTTAGAGTCTATTTCAAACTTATATACAGCTACAGGAGAGGTTCCCATCCAAAACTTCATATGGTTAAAAAGTAGATAGTTTCCTTTTTGAGGGATATTGTTAAATCCAGGAGAATCTATTAAAAATTCTATAATTCTTCCACCTTCTTTTAAAGGAGCACAGGAGGTATCTAATCCTTCTACAGATTTATAAACTCCGTGAATTTTAACACTTATATCTCCACTATCACTGATATTACCTTTACTTGTACCAAGTACTGCTTGAGTTTTTTCTGTTAGACTCTGTCCTACATAAGAATTTAGTATATTTTCTCTAGCTAGAGGATTAACTATATTAGGTTTAGGAGGAGTAAAATAAACCGTTCCTTCTGGAACCAGTCCATTTACTTTTTTAGGGTTTTGAACTCTTATTATAATACCTTTATATTTAAGATCCTTATTTAGTTCCTCCATATCTTTATAGGACTCTGTATTTAGATATTGTCCTATATCCATTTTCCCTACAAGTAAACCACAGTTAGTAAAACCATTTATTTTTAAAGTCTTTAAATCATCATAGAACTCAATTGTTATCCCATCTCCATTACATTTTACCGGAATAAATCCTGTTTTTGTTTTAGTCTCAAGAGTGTATTTCCCTTTATATATCACTTTGCTGGGTTCTTGATCTAAACTTATTCTAGGATGATCTGGAATTTCTTCTTTGCCTCCGTCTACATTTTTAGACTTACAGGCTTCTATCTGAATACAAATGATAAAGAGTAGTAGAAGTGGTAATCCTATTCCAAAAGAGCTATGATCATAATCTTTACTGCTATTAGTACTTTGATCCATAGGGATTACCTCAAGATAAAATAGTTTTATTAAAACTAATGTAAGCTACATCTTGGTATACTGATTTAATGTGGCTGTAATAGTTACATCCTTGTTTAGACCTTCAAGAGCCATTTTTTCTATTACTGCTTTTTCCGTGACTTTATCTAGTATGTATCCGCCAAGATCTCCTACTGGTTTACTGATTCGATTGAATAATGATTTTAAAAAATTATTGAAAACTCCATCTTTTTGTAAGGCTTTGAAAAAAGGAGATTTAGTTGCTTGATCTACTTGTTCTAATAGTTCTTCTTTAGTCATAATATCTTTTAATTTAGTTTTAATTTCAAATTTATATACAACTACAGGATTAGATCCCATCCAATATTTCATATGATTAAAAAGCATATAACCACCTTTTTGTGGAATATTACCGAATCCAGGAGAATCTACTGAAAATTCTATAATTCTTCCTTCATCTTTGTTTTGGGGAGCAACATGAGTATCAATATTTCCCTTTATAGTATGAAGTGTTACCTTTATATCTCCATTATCGGAGATATTACCACTACTTGTGCCTACTTCTACTTCAGTTTTTTCCGTCATAGTTTTACCGACATAAGATTTTAGAATATCTGCTCTTGCCAGAGGATTTACAAGATTTGGTTTAGGAGGAGTAAAATAAGCGGTATTTTCTGGAACTTTTCCATTATTCTTTTTGGGATTTTGAGTTCTTAGTATGATACCTTTATATTTAAGATCTTTATTTAGATCTTCCATCTCTTTATAAGATTGTTTTTTCATAAATTTAGCTACATCTTTTGTCCCGGTAAGCATACCACAGTCAGTAAAACCTTTCATTTCTAGAGTTTTCATATCATCGTAGAGTTCTATAGTAACGCCGTCTCCATTACAATTAATGAGAATATCTTGCTGAATACTCATGGTATATTTACCCCTATAGATAACTTTACTAGGTTCTTGATCTTGAACTGAAGGGTAAAGGGGTTTTTCTTCCATAGGTTCTCCGATTCTTAGAGGTGTACATGCTGTAGTATAAAACAAGACAGAATATAAAAGAAAAATTATACTTTGAGTAAGAAACTTATTATAATCGCCACGGGTTTTGTTAATATTAATCATATTTACTACCTCAAAATTAAAGTTTAATTAAATTTTTGTTTGATATCGTACAGGGTTTCAGTGATCATGGTACTAATAGCAGCTGCCATAGCTCCATTTACTCCAGCACCTTGAAGATAGATTTGACCGATAATATTTATGTAAATATCTCCAGCATGAGGAATAATAGCTGCCATAATGTATGCTTTGTTTAATTTAGAGTCCTTATATACTTTAGTAGTATCAATAGTTGCTACGAAGTAGTTTTTTACTTTCTTACCGTATAATTTCCAGTCGTTTTTTATATAAACATAACCGTTTTTATCCTCGGTAGAGACAAGCTCAAATTTAGCAGAAGCAGTAATAGTCTTCTCGTCGAATTTTAATTTTTCTTTCATCGTTAAATTAAATGGAGAATCTGCATTATCAGTCTTTTGAAAATCCTTAAGAGTAGGAACAGCTTTTTGAGCTCCTTCTAAAAGTCCTGTGTTTGCATATACCTCAATACGAAAAGCATCAATATATGTGTTTTCATCTTCTGTCTTGATTTCTTCGTTAATTGCATATTTTTTTTTCTTATCAACTACCGAATTTAAATCTATTACGTTGGCAGAAGGAGCCTCAGAACAAAAAACTTTTCCGAATCTTTCATGATGTGATCTTTTAAATTCAGGATCCTTATCTATATCAGAGCAGATGATATTCATTTTATCTTGAATACTCATAACGTTACTAAACATCCCTTCTACCCCTGAAGCAGATTCAATATCTGCTCCGCATGAGCTAAGAAGGAAAATCAGTAGAATGGTTACTGATAAAAAAATGGGTTGATATATTTTAAAATACATAACTTCTACTCTCTTAGTTTATCTGGGTTATACCTCAGTCTTATTTTCTATTTTACCTTAGATCTTTTGTATTCTAAAGATAAACTTAAACCTTTTTCACTAAAACTTTGAAAATAGAAAAAAGTCTGAATCTAAGCTAGGCTAGGATACTAGATATCTGAGATAACAATGTTTGATTCTTCGAATTTTTCCATAAGCTCTATACTACGAACTGAGTTAGGAAAACCTATAGTAAACAAAAATTCTACGTATAATCTTTCTCTATCAAATATCTGAAAATCAGCGTTAGAAGATTGAATATATATAGCGTTTAGATCAAAACGGTAAAAATCTCCCAGTAGGAAAGCAAGTCCTCCTTTTACAATAAATCCTGAATCATTTCTTTCTTGGAATACACTCTGTTTAGCAGAAGCATTATTTCCAGATTTTGAAGCATCTACTAAAAGTTCTAGCTTGTACGCATCTATAAAATAAGAAAACATCAAATTAACTCTCCAACTCTCAAGGAATGTATAATCAGCATATAAAAGACCTCCCATCCTATTCTTATCCATCCAAGGATCGTTGAAGGTATAATCAAAATAATAACCGTTAAGTTTTAAATTTAAAGATATTCTAGGAAAACGAAAATAGTTTTCAAGTAAAATACTAATAGGAAAATGGTTATCAAAACTATACATAGAAAAACTTTTTTCAGTAAAGTCTTCTTCGTATTTTCTATTAAGATATAGATATACTGCAGTACCTATATTATGTAGATATTCTATTTTTAACCAAGGAGTTAAAAGTAGCTTTTCAGAAAGAGTAATCGCTGAATTAGAAGTAGTATCATCTCCTAAGGATGATCCTGCTCTTACTATTTCAAATAAGGAATACATTCCAAAAGAAAAATAGTTATTTAATTTAAAAGCGAAGTCTCCATAGATCTGATGGTATCTTTCCATCAGATCTAATTGAAATGGAAAATAATCAAAGAAGTTAGAAAAACTATCCATGTTCTCCTTCCATTCTGAAAACCTATCTTGTGTTGATAACCAGTTAATTTTATAATTATAACCAATCATAGACGTCGTAGATTTAGTTTCCAAAGGTCCTAGCCCTATCCCAAAAGTAGCAAGAATACTTCCTGTTTGAGAAGGATTATCATTCAAAACATGAAATTGATTAGGAGCTTTAGTGGTAATAACATCTACATCTCCTCCAAATTGCATTAACCAAAAATGTGGGTATTTAGATAAGGATAGTTTGTGGTATCTATAGAAAGGACGCTCAAGGTTTGGAAGAGTTGCTCCTTTTATTTCTTTAGAGTAGGAACCATTGTTAGCTAGTTGTTGAATCTGTTTTATCTTTTCTATTCTTCGTCCTCTAGGATTTCTCATCTGATACAGTCTTGCCCAGTAGTTTACATGATCTTTGTTACGATCGTTATATGCAAGAACACACATTTCAAAGATGGCCTCATACCCATATTTATCCAGATGAACCGCAGCTTCTTTAAGTTTGTCTTTGGCAAGTTCTTCTTTCTTTAAAGTTAGTAAAGATAATCCTTGATAGTATAGGTTATGAGCACGTTTAAACTCAGAAGGAGGATTTTGAGATTGAAGAATTTGAAGAGCTTTTTTAGGAAAACCATAGTAAAAATAAGAGATAGCAAGTTTTATCCAAATATTATAATCCGAATCATGTTTTAGATACTCTTTATATAAGTTTATAGCTCTTGAGTATTTCTTTTCTCTCATAGCTGCATCTGCTCTTGCTTTTATCTCTCCTAGAGTGATTGTAGTACTAGAAGAGTTAGATTTTTCCTCAGCGGCTATAAGAGGCTCGATATATAATAAAGGTAATATATATAATAAAGTTATAGCTAAAATAATGTTTTTTTTCAGTCTAGTATTCAATGTCAGTATCCAAAATAAATTATAAACACATATTTTGTATTATTCCGTTAGGTACTCAAAATTACATAACTATAAATTTAATATTAGTTTGTGGATAAAACAATGAATTTCTACATTTTAACACAGTTGTAGAAAATAGAAGCTTAGTTTGATCTTGTATGATCCTTATTAGATGATTAGACTGGTATGTATTAAGGTATTTAGGTATAGACAGGGATTTAAAACTAAACTGAATTTTTTTACTGAAATTTAGTTACCACAACTAATTTTATAAATTAGTTGTGGTAACTACCCTATATTTTAGGATAAAATATAAACGAGATAGTTAGTAAAGTTATAGCATAGTACTTTGTGAACCTTGAAGTTATAGGGAGATAAAACTTTGCATATAGATATGTCCGGTTGTTCTGATGTCGGAAGAAAAAGAAAGAATAATCAAGATTCGATGTATTTTGACAGTGTTCAAGGACTTGTGGTAGTAGCTGATGGTATAGGTGGGAAAAAAGGAGGAGAAATAGCCTCTAGAATTGCTGTAGAAGGAATTCGTTCTGATTTTTTAAAAACAGATTATATACGTCATGAGGAGATTCCTGTTTTTTTAACTAACGCTGTGGATAGAGTAAATAAGGATATTTTGCACTATACGGATCAACATCCTGATAAAAAAGGTATGGGTACTACCCTTAATTGTCTTATGTTTGTATCAGATACTTTATATCTTGCTCACCTTGGAGATAGTAGAACCTATCTATTCTATAAAGATAATCTTTGGCAACTCACCTTAGATCATAATGTACAAACTTTCTTAAAAAGAGGTTGGTTAAATAAAGATAGTGTGGGTAACAATCCTAAGGAATCTGCTCTTGTTAGATCTTTAGGAATTCCAGGGGGAGTCGAACCTGATATATATCAGTTAAAGATAAGACCAGATGAAATCTTTATAACTTGTAGCGATGGATTGTACGGTATGGTACCTGATGAAGCTATCCTTAGTATCGTATCTAAGTATTCAACTAATATATCTGGACTTGCAAAAATACTAGTTGCTGAAGCTAATAAAAATGGAGGCCAAGATAACGTAACGGTAGTTGTTTCTAAGGTCTGTGCGTAGTAATTAATAATGGCGTTTAGTTATTTAATTTTTAATGGAAGAAAATTATGTCTAGACTTTATCTTGTAAGAAAAAATCTTGAGTTGTACCTGGGTCCTATGGATATAATGGAATTTAAAGAGGGGTATAAAAAGTTAAAGTTTGGACCAGATGCAGAAATATGTTCTTCTTTAAAAAAGTGGGTAAAACTTTCTGATCATCAAAGACTTGCATCCAGGTATCCTCAAATAGCAAGTATTGTAAGCAGAGCAGCTATCTGGGAACAAAGTATGGCTCCAGTTCAAATACGAGATGATCACGCTATAAGATCTCATTTTCCTCGTAAACAATCTTCATTCTTTTTCTACGGAATATCTTTTCTTATTATAGCCTTAGTTATAATAGGAGTGTGGGGATATAAAGAAGGAATTTTCTCTTTTTCGCATAAGAAAATTAACACTCAAGTTGTCACTCAACTTCTTTCTCAAAAGAAGGAAGTTGAGTTTCTAAAATATATGGAATCTCATATAGCCGTTATAGTTCCAGATGCCTCGAAACATAAAACTTCTTATACAGAGTGGATTCCTTATATTCGTTATTACGCTTATAAAAAAGGAGGTTCTGTTGTAGGAATGAAACCTCAACTTCTAAGAGGTGCTGTACCTTCTACTCTTGCTCCACAAGATTGTTCTATGGAAGGACTAAGATCAAAACTAGGAGAAGAGTTACAAACAGATTGGAAGGCTATTTTACATGGATCAGAAACTCCCTCTACTATTTTTCAGAAGATGTTTTTTTGGGATCCTTATTGGATAAAAATTAGGGTAGATCCTTCTTGGATTCAACCTATAAACTATTATCAAGCTTGTCTTATTGAACTGTCCCAAGTTATAAAACAGGATCAATTTATTATACCAACAGATGTAAAACCAATTCTCGAAGCAAGAGTAGATCATCTATTATCTACTATCTCACCTAAACAACAAGGTTTTAGATTTGAAAGTATTAAACCTAAAGTAGTACCTACTAATATTTTAGGAGCTCTATCCTGTATAGAAGAGGATGGAGACTCGGAAGTATGTATTCCAAAAGATAGTTTAGCGGTTCCTGCTACTAAGTATTTAGCTGTTAGAAAACAAAGAATGGATATATTTTCAATGCTTTCTTCCATAGTAATAAAAGAAGCAATTTTATCGGAAGAATTATCAGAATTATATACCCTAAGAGCTAACATAAAGCCTATAGATCAGATAACTCAATTTAACTATTCGAGTGAATATCAACTTATAACCTATATGCAACATACTTCAGGAAGTATTAAAGATAGTAAAAAAATGATGGAACAATCTAGTCCTGAGATTAATTTAAAATAATAATAGATACCCCCTTATACCTTATAAAGATATAAGGGGGTATCTAGTTTTTAGATGACGGGGTAGTTGTCTGTGTTAATTAATGAAGGTCTTTAAGATCTATACTAGAACTAAATTCTAAATTCAAAAATCTTGAACATTATCTACTGAAGGATCGTTGTTATCCACACGTATTCCTATATGAGATCCATAATGATCAAGTTCGTTGGGTAGATCTTCAGTTGGTAGGGCGTTGTAACAATGTCTAAGAGGTTGAGTTAAACTTAGATTATACCATAATTTATCTTCTACGTTTATGTTATCTCCTAGGGTCATAGTAGAGATACAAGTTGATTTGAATAATTCTTGAAGATTTGTATGAGGACGAACTTGTAAATCAGATGGAGAAAAGAATGCAGTATTTAAGAATTTATCCTTGGAAGTAATTTTAGATAAATCTACGCCAACAAAATTAATTAATACAGATGTAGAATTTGTATTGGCTACATTAGTAAAATTAGATAAATCAGTGAAACACTGATTAAAAGCTTTTGAAAAATTAACCAACATCCAGGTTTTACCAAATACTGTAACTGAAGATTGTAAAGACAGACCTACTTTACAGTCTTCTTTTATAAGATCGTCCATCGTAAATTTGGGTTGTTCTATACAAAACAGTGTACTGTTTGTTAAACAAAGAGGATCTTTACGAGTGGAATCATTATTTTTATCACTTCCATCACCACAAGAACTAATAGTTAGAGCTAAACTAAAAGATACGATACAAAACAGTACCGTAAAGATTTTTTTATCATAAAAAAGTCCTTTCAATAGAAAAATATAAATTAATTTATTGAAGATTTATGATTACATTATACTAAACTCTATCTTTAGAACATAGATTGCTTGGTTATTAACTAATAGTAGCCAAAAAGATTAGACAATAACTACCTACCCATTTAAATGCACGGGTTGATACTAAAAGAAATTTCTAAATTTTATAATATACTATAAATACAGATTAAATCTTCAATATTTCAAAAATAAACAAAAATTAATAAAATTATGAATATAAAATTCTTTGATGATTTTATATAAAATATTTAAAATTTTTAATATAAAATTTATTCTAAATATTATTATTTTTATTGAATAAAATAGAATCTATATCTTTTAATATCTAAAATTAAAATTCTATATGTAAATTTAATGTATTTTAATACGATTAATAAAATGTATTTGATATTTATTATTATAACATAATATATCAAGTATTATTTTAAGTATTTTAACGTTAACTTTTTATTATGGGGTAAGTTATGAGTTTAAGAATTAGAACAAACATTCCTTCTATTCAATCACAAACAGCAATGGAAAGAACAGAAAGAGCAACAACAGAAAGCATGGCAAAATTATCTTCTGGTTATAGAATCAATAAAGCAGCTGATGATGCTGCAGGTCTTGCTATATCAGAAACTTTAAAAGGAAAAATTAGAAGTTCTGTACAAGCAAAAAGAAATGCTAACGATGCTATTTCTATGATTCAAGTAGCAGAAGGTGGTATGAACGAAATTTCTAACATCTTAATCAGATTAAGAGAACTAGCAACTCAAGCAGCTTCCGATACAATTGGAAACCTTGAAAGATCTTATACAAACAAAGAATATGTACAATTAGTAGATGAAATAGATAGAATTGCTGATACTACAGAATTTAACAGTTTCAAAATGTTAAAAGGATCAGCAGGAAACGATGGAAAAGAAGAATTAGTATTCCACGTAGGTAGTGGTGATGGTACTGTTGAAAATACCGATACAGTATCTTTAAATCTAGATCTTTTGAATATGAGTTCAGATGAAGTATTTGGACTTGGAAAAGAAGCTGAAATCGGTCCTGAAACAAGAACTGGAAGTTTTGAACGTGAAACAGCAGCAGCAAAATTAACAGTTATTGATGAAGCTATTCAAAGATTAGCTGAAACAAGAGCTGTTCTTGGTTCAAAACAATCTCGTTTGAATTCAGTTGTAAACAACTTGGAAGTTTCTATCGAAAACTCTCAAGCTTCTAACTCTCGTATCAGAGATGTAGACTTTGCTGAAGAAACTGCAAACTTTACTCAACAAAGAATACTTTCTCAAGCTGGTACTTCTGTTCTATCACAGGCTAACGCTTATCCAGAACTTGCTCTAAACTTATTAAGATAACGTAAAATAATATAAAAAACTTTCCTCATCATTATGATGAGGAAAGTTTTTCAACAAACAAAAATATTAGTTTACGTACTAACGATAAATAAGTGATGGGTCGGTTGATAAAGTGATGAGAAATAAAGTTGGTAAAGTTGATTGATGTATTAGATTGGTCTAGTTTAATTTGATTTCGTTTAGTTTAGTTTAGTTTAGGTCATATCGGTTTTATTTGGTATATAACATACTATACAGATTCAATAACATCGATCCTATAAGGTTGGTACAGATAGATTGTAGGATGAATCTGATTATTAGTAGTCATAAATGTCTATTTAGGACAGATATGATTTTCTCCTTTTTCATAACCACATTTAGGACATATTTCTATTGTTTTAGATTGGTTAAACAGATTTTGAGACGAGGTTCTTTGTTGATAAAAAGCAGATGAGCCTCCTTGGCTACTATTAGGATTTGTAGAAAAACCTTTTCTATAGAAAACATATCTAAAAGCTCGAGGTCTAGCAGTTCTTGGATCTTCGCCCATTGAAGATACCTCTTTTTTTATTTGTCTGTAGACCATAAAAAACCTTATAGCTAAAGATATAATTACTAAAGAAGTAAGTATTACTATAAATTTAAGTACTGAAAATACTCCCGTCCAAAAAGATTCATGTCCAGCAAGAATCAACATAATTAGTACTAAGAAAAATAAAAAAAAGTTATTTCTTCTCACAATTGCCTCATATGGTATCAAATTCTAGAAATAAGTAGGGCTTATAAATATCACGACTTTATATCAATTTAAAGTCTAAAATTAATAACAGGTACCTATCTTAGGTGAAATAAAGATAAGTGGGGTAGAGTCTAAAGAATTATTGATAATCTAAAAATCATTCTTTGTAAAAAAAATAGAAAAAGATTAAAATATAAAATGGCTTATAATTATATTTTTTGGACAAGAGTTAAATTTTTAAGTTTTCAAGGAAGACTAAGTCTATAGGTTAGATTTTTAATGATTAAAATATTAAAAAAAATTGTCCTTATTTTTTTCATACTTATACAGTTTTCTGTAACAGCCTATGGATCAAGTTTTTATATTGATAATTATGATATAAAAATAGATGTAGATAGATTTAAAAAACTTCATATAACAGAGAAGATTGATGTTGTATTTCAAGTTAGTTCTCATGGGATAATAAGACAGATTGATCTAGGTAAATATTATATAGATAACATAAGAGTTAATGATACTAACGAAGTTAGATATAATAAAAAATTTATTGAAATTAAAATAGGAAATCCCCGATACTTTGTTCCAAAACAAGTTAGTTATTTAATTAGTTACGATCTTCAATATACCGATAACAAAGCAGAACTCTACCATAATCTAATAGGAACCGGTTGGTCCACTAAAATAAGGAAGGTTAATTTTGAAATTAACCTTCCTATTCCTGTAGATAAAGAACAGGTAGGTCTTTCAATAGGACAGTATGGACATAAAGGTTTTGATGAAGGGGCTTTGTATAAAATAGAATCAGGTTTAATTAAAGGGTATACTACAAGAAGCTTAGATCCTAACGAAGCAATTACCCTTCGTGTGAATCTAGATTCCAGGTATTTTATTCCTTATAAAGATAATTTACCTAGAACTTTTCTAATTATTTCTATTATATTAACACTTCTTTCTTATCTTCTATGGTATTATTACGGTAAGGATTTTAAAGTAATTCCTGTTGTTAATTTTAGAATTCCTAAAGGAGTAGATCCCTTCATAGCTGAACTTGTCTATTCTGAAAAAGTGACAGAAAAAAGTATTGCAGCGTTTTTAATAGATCTGGCAGCTCGAGGGTATGTAAAAATAGAACCTAAAGGAAAATCTGATTTTGCTATTAGAAAGATTAAAATACCTAAGGAATCAGGAATAGAAAAAGATTTTATGGAATCTTTGTTTAGAGGAGAAGAACTGGTCTTAAAAGAAGAGTTAGCGTCTAATCTTAGTTTTGGGACAAGATGTTTTAAAATATTAACTGAAAAGTCGGCTGAAAAATACCAATATTTTATCCAACACGATATGGCAACTTTTCTGTCTTGGCTACTTACTCTTTCATGTTTAGTCTGTTTTGCAGGAACTTATTTCAGTAAACAATTCCTACTGTATTTTCTATGGTACAATTTACCTAATATATTAGAGTATGTATCTTTTATTCTCCTTTGTGTTTATGTTTTTATGAGTAAATCCTATGGATATCTTGTAAAAATATTTCTTACTGTGATTTCAGCTGTAGGTTCTATTTGTTTATCCTGGACTCTTATACCTGAAAGACCTGTGATGAGTTTTCTAGGTTTTACCTGTTTTGTAATATCTTTGATCTGTAGCTTGTGTATGTCAAAAAGAAATAAAAAAGGAACCAAGCTGTATTCTGATCTTCTTGGACTTAAACATTTCATTAAAGTAACTAAAGTAAATCATATTAGAATTTTAGTTCATAAAAATCCTACATATTTTTATGATGTACTACCATATGCCTATGTACTTGGAGTTTCAGATTATTGGATAAAACATTTTACTCGTGCTATTAACGTAGATCCGGGACTTCGTACTATAACAGGATACTCTGATATGGGAGTTGTCCTAAATAACACTAATATGTTTAGAAATTTTACAACCTCTATATGTAGATCCAGCAGCCAGTCTTTAAAATATTGTAAATCTTCTCAAAAAGAAGGAGGATTTTTTGGAGGAATAGGTTCTTCTGGTGGAGGAGGAGGCTTTGCCGGAGGAGGCGGAGGAGGAGGCGGTGGCCGTGCCTGGTAGTAAGTTATTATGTATGATACAAGAATAGGTAAAGTTTTTTTGAATAACAATATAATGTTAGGGGGAAGAAAATGGGTATAACGGTAGTGTTTGGAGTTTTTCTAGCAGTAGTAGTACTAGTAGTAGGGTATGTGATAGTTTGTTATAACAAAGGTATATCTTTAAGAAACTATGTTAAAGAAGCTTTTTCTACCATGGATGTATATCTTAAAAAAAGATGGGATCTTATTCCTAATCTTGTGGAAACTACTAAAGGATATGCAGCACATGAAAAATCAACTTTCGAAGAAGTGATAAAGATGAGAAATATGGCTTATTCAGGACTTTCTCAAACTGAAAAAATAGATGTAAATACTAAACTTAGTGGGTTTTTATCTAGACTTATTGCAGTATCTGAAGCTTATCCAGAACTTAAAGCAAATGAAAACTTTAAAAATCTAGCTTCTCAGTTATCTGCACTCGAGGAGGATATTGCTATGGCAAGAAAATACTATAACGGAACGGTAAGAGAATATAATAACTTCTTACAATATTTTCCTACAAATATCATAGGATCTATTCTTGGATTTAGAACCGAGGCATTTTTTGAAATATCAGGTGAAGAACGTAATAATGTACAGGTTAAATTTTAATATGGTTAAAGTAGTAAATTGCTTTTACCTTTTGTTTGTTTTTATGGCAGGAAGTTGTAGTAGAATGATAGGTGATTAAAATTTAGAAATAATAAATTCTTATTTAAAACATCCTATAAAGTATTAAATTTATAGTCTAGACTTTAATTTGCGGGTTGTAATAATCTTGCTTCTTTGCTAACTTCTTTTCTTATTCAGATGATGAAAATTTGATACCTTAAACAGGATACTATTGTGAAAATAAATACAGTAAATATTTATATCAAAACCTTGGGATGTAAGGTTAATCTATTTGATTCTAACGTCATAGCTTCTAGATTAAAAGAACTAAGACTCGAAGGGATAGATATTGATATTGTAAATGATTATAAGAAGGCTCAATGTATAATTATAAATACCTGCAGTGTAACTCATAATGCTGAAAAAGAAGTATTCTATCTTATAAGACACTATAGAAAAGAAAACCCACAGGTAAGAATAGTTCTTACAGGATGTGCTGTAAGTATAGATGAGGTAAGACAAAGACTACAACAAGATTACGGAATAGATCTTCTTGTTTTAAACCAGGATAAATCAAGGTTTGTCTCTATTTTTATTCCTAAACTCTATTCTTGGATTAATTCCATCGATCAGAAGCTGTCTATAGATAATAAAGAATTAAATCTAGATGGTTCTAATTATCACTCAGATATTTTATTCGGAGAAGGATTATCAGATAGACAAAGGTATTTTTTAAAAATACAAGATGGATGTAATGCAATGTGTAGTTATTGTATTATTCCTTACACTAGAGGAAGAGCTAGAAGTGTAGATGAAGATTTAGTTATAGATCAGATTAAAAAGATTGTAGATCGTGGAATAAAAGAGATAGTTCTTACAGGAATTCATGTAGGAAGATACGGTACAGATAGAGGATCTAGTCTGTTAAATCTTTTGAAAAAAATTAATCAAATAAAACCTTATTTTAGATATAGAATATCTTCTATTGAAATCAATGAACTCAGTGATGATCTTCTGTCTTGCTTAAAAGATAGTCCATATTTTTGTCCTCATTTTCATATTCCTATGCAATCTGGATCTGATAAGATTCTATCTTTAATGAATAGAAAATATACAAGATCTGAGTTTAAAGATAGAATTTTCCAAATTAAATCTGAGTTTGAAAATGTAAATATAGGAACCGATATAATAGTTGGATTCCCAACTGAAGATGAAACTGATTTTAAAGATAGTCAGAATCTTATAGAAGATAGTGGCTTAAACTATCTTCATGTCTTTCCTTACTCCCCTAGATATGGCACTAGATCCTACAAAATGCCTGATATTAATCAGAATGAGAAAGTTAAAAGAGCAAAGATCTTAAGAGAACTTTCAGCTAAGCTTTATGAAGCGTACCTTGATCAAAATATAGGAACCACAGTTGAGTTATTGTGGGAGACAGAACATGAGGCTTGTAGTAAAAATTATATTCATGTCTTAGATGATAAAAAACATCTGCCAGGATCAGTTGAGATGGCAGTACTAAAAGAGAAGGACCCTTCTTGTTCCACATATTTGAGAATTTAGTAATAAATGTTGTCTAGTTTTTAGGTGTGTGGTAGCTTTTTATAGATCAAGGTATGTAAAATTAAGTTGATGAGCTTGGGGGTTACAAGTAGTGGTTGGGAAAACTTGTAGTGGAGTGAGAGCTTTAATTAAAAAAAATAAATCTTGTCTTTTGATGAGAAAGATCTTAACGGATGCCTGTGTTTTTATAAAAATTATTTTTCTTATCTTATTTTGTAGAATAATTCTATTCGATTTACCAATATTAAACGCTTCTGATTCAAAAGAGTATGAGTTAGGTTTTGAGGTAGAAACTTATCTAGAATCAGATCAGTCTTCCTTTGATGAAGATAAAATAGAAAAACAACTAGATTTAACTCCTAAACCATTTTTGGTATCTGATAGGGGAGAAGATCTTATTAAAAAAGCTCTTCCTATATTATATGAGGCTGTAAAAAAGGTATATCCAGATAGTTATCAAGAGTTTTTGTCGGGATGGAATATACAGGAAGTAATGAGGTTTTTAAACTCGTTTAATCACTCTTTTTTAAAACCTAAACAAAGTCTGAGTAAATCAGCCAAGAAGTTTTCTGGGCTGAACACACAGAAAGTAGTGATGCTTTTTGACTCGTCTGATCACCCTTTTTTAAAACCTAAACCTAACTTAAGTAAATCAGCTAAGAAAAAAAGAGTTAAAGGTTTTATTCCTATTTTTTCTGAAATATTTGAAGGAATAAAATTTTTTAAAGAAGCTGAACTCTCAGATGATAATGAGTTTTTCGTAGCAGAATTTTTACTGGATCTTCCATTCAATTTTAAAACGACTTCTCCAGAACATAGTAAAAGACATGATGGAGCAAGTATCAGTATTAAAGGGAGAGATGTATACGTTTATAAGATAAGTGAAGCTAAAGAAGGAGGAAAGTATAGAACGGCTCAAGGACTGGGAGTGTTTGAAAGATGGACTGAAGAAGGACTCTATATTTATGATACCAGTTTTAGTCCCGAACATCTGTTTTTAGTTTTAAATGACGATGACAATGGAGACCAAAGGATAGTTAATATAAAAGAAGCTAGTTTTGAAGATTTTCAATCTATAACAGAAGTTGGAGGAACTAATTTTAAACGAGAAAATTTAGATAGACCTGGATTTAAAGGAAGCTTTTTTGATATTGCCAGAGTAGTCGGGGGACATAAAAAATTAGAGCTTGTTGGAAAACAGATGCTTCAAATACTGAATAAGGTAGAAAAAGCTAGAGGACTTTCGGGAATGTATCTAGATATAAATAAAAACTTAGTTTCTTCTGTAATAGAGGATCTAATACTCTTTGTTCAAACTCACGGAAGACTTCCTAGTTTTGAATCCACTTCTATGAATGAAAAACTTTTAAGACTTTCCTTGTACTACGTACTTTATACTCCAAGTATTTTTGTAATAGATACTGAACTTCAATCTAAATACGATAAGATACTTCACCCTCTTGTATCAGGTGAAAATATATTTGCTCCTAATATGCAATATCTTCGAGGATTTTCAAGGGATAAAAAATGTGTGAGTTGGTTTAGATAATTGTAGTGGTGAGGATAAAAAGATTAAGGATTATTGATGCTTTTTAAGTTGAAAATATTTGTAATTTTGGTTTTATTTAACGCTTTTTTTACTGAATCTAAAGCGTTTGAAGACCAGTTTCCTTCCGGGATAACTCTAAGGGGGTATAAGCTTGTCAGCAAATACTTTCCTGTGCTTACAAAATTTGCTGATTCAATATTAGAAACAAAATCTTATAAATTTTTTGAAAAATGGACTAAAGAAGATCTTCTGATTCTGTTTGAAAGTATTTTTGAAACTGGAGTACATCAATCTACTACTAGTGAAGCTGATTTTATATCTGGGTTTGAAGGAGCTATGAGTAATATATTTGGGATGATAGAACTTAGAAAAAGATATCCTCATTCTCAAGGTTATGTAGTTGTTACGGATCTAGTTTTAGATAGATTAATTCTTTATGTGTATCAGTCTAAATCTTTAAGGTTTTTACAAAATCAAATTAGAAAAAATATGTTGAAAAAAACAAGACATGATGGACTGGTATATAGAAGGGAGGACGAAAAGTTTGTTATTTATCAGGTGTTTGAGTCTAAAGCTTCTGGAAAGTATAACGGAGAGCAATCTCAGGGGGTTTTTCAAAGATGGCAAACGATTGGATTATTTATAGGAGGATATCATATCAAACCTTCTGATATCTATTTTAGAAGTATACATACTGGAAGACTGGTACATATATCCGATATGAACGTAGCTGATTTTAAACAATACATTTTTTTGTCTCATATTAAAAAGATTGGAAAAAATAAAAAACAAACAGCTTTTTGGGGAGAACGTTTCCAAGTACCATATTCTGCTCCTGTTACTGTAGCTCATAAAAGGTATAAAGAAATATATGAAGATTTTTTTATGTATCTTGGAAGTAGAGTGTATACCTATATTTTAGGGATTATAAGTCGTAGTAAAACTAATACGGGTAAAACTATAGCTGATGTTGTTCATCGATATTATTCAGAATTTATCGATGAAATGAACAAGGAATATCAAGTTATAGAACAACTTCTTATAGAAGAAGATCCTGATATGATAAAGTTTTTAGATAAAAATGAATCACGTCTTTTAACATATGGTTTTATCCTTCCTTTTTTTATGGAGTATAAAGAGTCAAGTAAAATTACTGAACTGATGAACAGGAAGTTTTCAAGAAAGCTTGTATTTAGGATGAAGTGTAAGTCTTTCTTTTCAGATATAGATTTTTAGCTCCTAGTTAAATAATTGTAGTTAAATCTTATGGTTTTGATTTATATCAATTTAAATCAACTCCTTTTTACACATATACTGTAATGTATATCTTGTATAAGGAGGATAATTTAATGAAAGAATATACTCTCAAGTGGATTCTTCTATCATTTGTTATGGGTTTATTTATGGTGGTTGGTTGGTCAACGCTCTGTTTTTGTCAAACTGAGACTGTAAACCTAATGGTAGGACAGACTAAGACTTTAAAATTTCAAAGTATAGTAAAAGAAGTAAATATAGATGATCTATCAGTAGTAGATGTTGAAAAAGGAGATGATAAAACAGCTATTCAGGTTATAGCTCGAAAAAAAGGAAGAGTTAAAGGACAGATTTTCTTTTATGATAAAGATCCAATAAGTTATGTATTTAACATAGAAACAGGACTAGATCAGTTAGAAAAAAGAATAAAGGCAGAGTTTCCTTATTTAACTACAAGAATTCAAGATGGTAAGGTTGTAATAGAAGGAAAATTTAAAAATGATAGTGAGAAAAAATCTTTTAGAAATAAATTTTCTCAAGAACTTAAAACTTCTATTATAGATAATGCTTCTAACTCTGTAGCAGAGATAGCTATCATATGTAAGAATATAAATAATATGTTCAGAGAGGCCATGATTACTAACGTACAAGCAGTAAATTATGGACAAAAAATAGTGATAGAAGGAAGTGCTGTTAGTAAAAGTCAAACTGATAGAATTAGATCTATTGCAGAAAAGGTATACCCTTATGTACAACTCAAACTAGATAAAGGTATTAACGCTTCAGATACTTTAAATGTTGAGGTTTTATTTATAGAAGTAGAAAGACGTAAAGATATAGATGTTGGAAATAGGGCTTTCCAGGGAGGACATCATGTAGTAGAAGGTAGTCCTCTAATTCAAGCTTCTAGTGGAGGAAGTCCAAAAGTTAGTAAAGTACTTGGCTCATCTTTACAATACCAAGTAGGTCCTATGTATATGTTCTTAGATCTTATAGAAAAAACAGTGGTATCTAAAGTATTTTCTCATCCTAAACTTGTAGTAAGAAGTGGACATTCTGCTACCTTTCATGCTGGAAATAGGATATATATACAAAAAAATATCGTAAGTAGTGGAACTGTTACTACAGATTATGAAGAAGTAAATACCGGTATTGAAATATCGATAGTTCCTAAATCTGATACTATATCTAGAATAGATAATGATATTTCTATAAAAGTTTCAGATGTTAAATCATTAGAAGGAACACCAAATATTTCAGTATCTGAAATAAAAACAGCTGTAACAATAGATAATGGTCAAAGTATACTTTTAAGTGGGCTTAGTTTAAAAGAGGATAAAAAGAGTGTAGATAAAATTCCTATACTTGGATCTATTCCACTGGTAGGAGAGCTTTTTAAATTTAGATCTAAACAAGGATCTAGTAAAGAAATACTAGTTATACTTACTGTAAGTAAAATCAATACATATGTAAGACCTCAAGAACTCGTAGATTCTATAGTACAAAAAGCAGATTCAGATATCTCGTTTTCAGTAATTGATTAGTATCTAAGGAGAGTTAGTGTTATGAATATAAATAAAAATATAAATAAAGCTAGAATAATTTGTTTTGTGATGATTGCTGTAACTTTTGTACTTGTAACTTTATTTTTGTCTATTAGGTTTAATTCATATAGTAAGGAAGCTTTGTTTAACTATGAATCTCAAGGAGAAAATTATGTATTTGTTACAGTAGAAGTATATTCAAAAAAAGATCCAAAAAAATTACAGGATTTTTCTATCAATCTGAACGATAAAAATATTTTTATCTATGATGATTTATATCGATTTTCTACTTTTAAACAGGATATGAACGTAAGTTTATATCTGTATAATTTTCAAAAACAAGACTTAAATAATTTATACTATAAATTAGTGTTTGTTGTTAACTCTTCACTGCTACATCCTTCTAATAAACTAGTTTTGTCAATGCAAGAGAAAAATTATAGTTTAGGAGAGATAAAAATCGAGAAGATGAATGGAGCGATTGATGATAAGCTAGCCGAGATGTACAAACAATTAGAACTTATCTCCTATTATAAAGAACAAGTAAGTATGGATTATAAAAATATATATCTGGCTTATTCAGGGTATAATAATCTTAAAAGACTTATTGTTGATAATAAATTAGATCCATTTCTTGTAGATCAGGCTATAAATAATTTTAAGGCAGAAGAAAGTCTTATAGCACTTATTACAGATATTGTAGATGAGATTAATTTTGATGCTCAAAGAAAACTTATCCTATCTAATGAAGATACAGCTAAAGAAAGATATTTAGAACTTCTTAGTTTTTATAAAGCTAACAGGATGGTTCAAAGTTTAGATATAGAAGAAGTTCTAGCAGGAGGTTAATTTTAAATATCTGTTAATTTCTTTTTAAAAGTAGTGGAAATACTAGATTGCTCAGAAAGAATAGATTGAAGTATATCTAGGTTAGTCATAGGATTTGATAAAACTACTCTTAAAACAGTGATATCCTGATTATAATAATTTAGAAGTTTTAAACTAGTACGAGATACAAAAGAGTTTTTCTTTTCTCTTTGAGTTTTTTGAATATATTGAGTCAGTTCATTTAAATAGGTATTGATCTTAAACACCCTTTCTTTGTTATCTGATTCTAATGCATGTTTTAATTTTATTCTTACTCCTTTAGGAATTAATCTATAGGTTAAAATATTTAATTCAGGATTATTAATAAGTTCAAACTCTTCATTTTTTGATACTAATGAAGAAAAATCTTTTGTAAGTTTTATAGATCTATCAATTAAAGTTTCATACCCTGATTTTGCTATAATATTTAATGCTGAATGAACTAGAAGTGACATTCCAGAACGGGATCCTTCAATAGAGTACTTGCCAAGATCTCTAGAGTTTTTCCTAATGATATAGTTTGCATTAAATTTAATATTTGAAGCACTAGTAGGATTTTTAAATAGTACTATACCAGATCCTATAGGACAGTATAGTTGCTTATGGGCATCTATACCAATAGAATCAGCTCGCTCAATTCCAGAAAGAAGATCTCGATGTTTTCTAGAAAATATACAAGGTCCTCCCCAAGCAGCATCTACATGCATATGTACGTTATAGTTTGTACATATACTGGATATTTCATCCAATCTATCAACAGTTCCGGTTTCAGTAGTTCCGGCTACTGCTACTACAGCTATAGGAGCTATACGTTTTTTTTCAAGTTGATCAAGTGTCTTTTCTAGTACTGATAGTTTCATCTTAAACTTAGAATCAGTTTCAATTCCAATAAGGTTAGATCTTCCAATTCCTAAAATATCTGCTGCTTTTTTTAAAGAGTAATGACCGAGTTGGGAGGTAATAATAACAGCATCCTGATATCCATAGTACACTAAAGCTCTATGGAGTCCTTCTCTATTTATGCCAGCGAATCCTTCAGTTTCAGAAAATAGGTTATTTCTAGCAGCCCACAGTGCTGTTAGATTTGATAGTGTTCCTCCAGAACACATTACTCCAAGACAGCTGGATCTGTCTTGAATATATCTATCATAAAACCTGGAAGAAAAATTATAAAACAGTCTATGAAGTTTTGCTATAGTCTCTCTTTCAAGCGGAGTAAAAGCTTTTGATGTTTCTATCTTCACTAAGTTTTGGTTCAGGGCAATCATTATTTTTGCCAAAGGTAGCATAAAATAAGGAAGAGCTGTACTCATATGTCCTACAAAACTAGAAGAACTAACATTAATAGATTGAGGTACAACTTTATCAAGGATAAATCTAGTTTGAGAAGAAACTGATTTTGGATTTTTGGGAATTAAAGAATTTTTAAACAGGGATTCAAGTTCACGAGGAAACTTTTCTCCAGAGACTGAATGCTTTTTCAAAAATAGGCTTATATTCTCTGAGATCTCGTGTTCTAGCTCTAAAAGGGAAGAGTCTTGTTCCGGATGAGAAAAAAGCTCCAAGGTTCTTCCAGTAGAACTTGTAGAAGAACTTATATTTTTTTTCAGAATCTTATTGTGTTGAACTGTTTTTTTCATAATTTTTGTTTTTTTCTTATATTTATAAATACTGGGGTGGGAAGTTGTACTTAAGTAGAACTTAATTTTATCTGATTTACTGCATCTATTATCTCTTTTGAACTATCTATAAAAGAACATACTACCCTCAAAGAAGAACTGTTTTTTTCCAAAGAATCTAATCTGATCTTAGTCTGAGGAAAAATAAGTTCCTTGTTTTGTGGATCTATCTGAATCCAATAGATTCTACCCTCTTGTAAAAAACTATCAACATCATCAATATCTGATTCCAAAAAAGATACACACTCTGCAGAAAATCCCTCATAAGATATCTCATTACAATCAAAAGGTATAGATAACATCCAAGAGCCACCCTCATAAAAAATATAAACTGTTGCAACCTGAGAGCTGGACTTGTTTAAATTCTGATATTTTAGGGCTTCTGTCACTTAATTTTCTTTCCTAATCTTTTATTCTATATGCCTCAGATAAAAGCAAATATAATTTCTACAATCCTTTAAATTTGTAACCGATTTTTTTAGCTAATAGAATCTTTTTTTAACTTTTTCCACAGAAAAGATAAATCATCATAGAGTGGTACTTCTATTTCAAAACGTTTATTAAGTACAGGATGAATAAAACTTATTTTTTGAGCATGAAGACAAACCCTATCATGTAAGACGATATTAGTTACATCCTGACCTTCTTGATGTTTTATAAATAAAGTTTCATCAGGATTGTATAGTTTATCTCCAATAAGATGTAGTCCCATATAAGCTGCATGAATTCTAATCTGATTGGTTCTTCCTGTTAAAGGCTCAGCTTGAATCATAGAATAGTTGTCTAAAATTGTATCAAGAAGTTTAAATCTTGTTTGAGAAGGATATCCGTTAAAGTTTATCCACCTTCTAATTCTTACAAGACTACCTGGTAGATCACCAATCGGAGCATCAACTAACCATTCAGACTGAGAAGGAGTGTTGAAACAAAGACAGATATAAGTCTTATGGATTAGTTTTTTCTCTAGTTGATCTGAAAGAGCTTTTCTTATCATGGGGGTAGATCCACAAAGAACTGCTCCACTGGTTTCTCTATCCAACCTATGGACAGCACTGTATGTATTATCAGTAAGAGTTGCTATCTTTTTAGAAAAAGTAGAACATCTAAATTTCCCACCTTCATGCATAGGAAGTCCTGGAGGCTTAGATGTTACCATAACTCCTGATTCTTCCCATATGATTTTTATATCTTCAGATACTCTAGGTTCCATATAGTCTGGGTAATAATATGAGACAGTATCATTTAATCTTAATCTATATGAAGATTTTACAGGTCTTCCGGATACATATACATGGCCTTGTTCTAGTAGGGTTTTCCAACCAGTTCTTGATTTAAATGGGAAATTATCCCCTAAGTATGAATCAATTCTTATCCCTTGAGTTTCTGGTTGAACAGGAGGTCCAATCTTTCTTAAATCTTTGGGATCTATTCCTAGATAGTTAAGGGGTAATTCAGTTTGTTTTATTTCTTCTTCACTCATTTAAATTAAGTATTATCCTACACTCATTTTGTTATAATCGATCTAGACTTAAATATAATTAACCAAACCATAAATAACATACAAACTAGAAAAATATAACAGATATTGTAGAATTTATAGTCTAAAATATGGTATTAATTTTATTAGTGTTTTTATATTTTGATTACTTTTTCTAAGATAGGTAAACCCGTGGGCGTTAAAATTCTTGTAACAAATAGAAGAGCATACAGAGATTATGAGATTCAAGAAACATTTGAAGCAGGAGTATCTTTGCAAGGAACAGAGGTAAAATCTTCTAAAATGGGTAAAATTAGCCTTTCTGATGGCTGGGTAGATATTGTGGGTGGAGAAGCTTATCTTAAAAGTGTTAGTATTGCCTTGTATACTCACGGTAATATCAGAAATCATGAAGAAAAACGAGATAGAAAACTTCTTCTCCACAAAAAAGAGATAATAAATATAAGTAGAGCTATAGAAGAAAAGGGGTTTACTGTAGTTCCTTTAAAAGTTTATCTAAAGGATTCACTGATAAAATTTGAAATAGGAGTGGCTAGAGGAAGAAAGCTCTACGATAAAAGAGAGTACGATAAGAAAAAACAAGCTCAGGTTGCAATTGGTAGAGCGATGAAAAGATAAAAAAGATTTATAAAATATCCAATATTTGTTTATAATGTATAAAGAGTTAAAAGATAGTTAACCAGGTTATGTTTGGGCGAGGTATTAATTAGTCAAGGACTTGATATGGGTAAAATCTTATATTTAGTAGTACCCTGTTATAATGAGGCCGCTATTCTGGTAGCTTCTTGGAAGAAGCTTGAAGACAAGTTAAAAAGATTAATTAATCAAGATATGATTCATCAATCATCTAAAATAGTTTTTGTAGATGATGGATCCCAGGATGGTAGTTGGAAAATTATCCAAGATATTTGCCTGTCTAGTTCCTACTGTTTTGGAGTTAAACTTTCTACTAACAGGGGACAACAAATAGCTCTTCTTGAAGGTATAAGATATAGTTGTAAAAATGCAGATCTAGTTATAACTGTAGATTGTGATCTTCAAGACGATATTGAAGTAATTGACGAGATGATTCAAAAATATCAACAAGGAAACGATATCGTCTACGGGGTTCATTCCTGTAGAAAAAAAGATTCTATCTTTAAAAGGATGGGGGCTTATTGTTTCTATAAAATACTACCATTGTTAAATATAAATCTTCATGAAAATCATTCTGAGTATAGATTAATGAGTCGGGCTGTAATGGAAGATATAGTAAGACATGGACAAAACTGGTTACCAATAAGATGTTTTGTATCTACTCTTTCTTATCCTTCAGCTGTAGTGAGTTATTCAAGACAAGCTCGCCAGTCTGGTAAAACCAAGTATTCTTTTTGGTCTTTGATGTCTCTTGCTTGGAATATTATTATTGGCTTTTCAGTTAAACCGGTAGAGTTGATATTGATCCTTGGAGTTATTTTAACTCTTGGAGGATGTTTAGGAGGAGGACTTATAGGACTAGGATTTTTGAAGATAGGTGCAGAATATAGAAGTTATACTCTACTAGGATGTATCTTTCTAGCTACAGCTGGAGTTGTGGTATTTTGTCTAGGAGTTGTTGGATCTTATCTTACTAAAATCTTAGAACTAGTAAGAAAAAGTCCTGGTTCTTATGAAGTTGATACTACCGATAAGGATTCTTCTAGAAAAGTTAAATTGTTAAACAATATCTTATAATTTTATGTTAGTATATTTATATATTAATTAAGGATCCAAGATGTGTTAAGTTAACATGGAGTGTACTGGTATGAAAAAAATTTGTTTATTTATAAGTGTGTGTGTTTTGTATTTTTTTACAACTGGTCTTTACGCTCAGGATACTACCAAAGATGACACCGATATACTGGTAGATGATACTAAAACAGAGGCTAAAGATGATACTAAAACAGAAGTTAATCTAGATGATACTAAACAACCTTTAAAAGAAGTAGACCCAACTTCGGATAAAATTCAAGAAGAAAATGTAACAGCTACAGAAAAGCAAATCGAAGAGTTAGAAAAAAAAGAAGTAAATTCTCAGGTTGAAGAAGAAACTGAAGAAGTAGAAGAACCTATAATCTATAAGAAAGAAGGAGATCTGGGACTTAGTTTTAAATTTGCTTGGGGAGCAACACGACTTTCTACTAGTATGGAATATATTGGAAAAAAAGTAGAGACTAAAACTGTAGATACTAGTTATAAAAGTTCTAGATCAACTTCCTATACTGTAGATTCTGATACATATCTTGGTTTAGCTAATTTTATGTTTACAGTGACATATAGACCTATGGATCTTCCATTGGATGTCGGTCTTAGTTTCATGATGGAAAGATTTAAAGAAAGTTATCCACTTTTTGCTAGAGGTGAAGCTGGAGAAGATAAAAGTACTTATATATCTTCAGCTACAGATGAATCATATAATGTTAAAACTAAGATGCAAAAGATTAGTTTAGATATAATGTATTCTTTCCCAGAATTTGTAGTAACTCCATATATAGCACTTAATATCTATCCTTGGTATCGTACTAGGGTTGAAGGATTTCAATATAAAGGACAAGATTGGATAGAAAATAAAGGAAAAATTAGTGCTGATTCTGATATAGGTTATGGATGTACTATAGGGGTAGGATATAATATCATCGAAAGATTTTCAGTATTTTTACAATTATCATTTGAAAAGAACGTATCTAAGATTAAAATAAGTGATTATTCCACAGATGCTCTTCCTGAAGAAAATGATACCCTGGTAACAAATCAATCTGCAAGATTTGAACTGGAACATAAGATTTTGAAGATAATGTTAGGTGCAGGATATTCAATCTAAGGACTGATATCTTGAAAGTTTTTAAGTGAGTTTAAAATGAAAAAAATATTTTATTATTCTTCTTAATGCTTATGGTTAGTGTTTATATAAGGAACTAAACGAATGAGACAAAGTTTTTGGGAAATATTTTTCTTGTTAGTTTTTTTGGTTCTGTCTTGTAACGATGGTAGTTTTGGAGGAGGATCTGGAGAATCAGATCCTGGTATAGCTCCTGAAGATTTTAGATTAGAACCTAAAGAACTATCTGTATCTGAGGGAAAAGAAGCTTTGTTTAAAGCCTTTAATAATAAAACAGGAAAGGATGTTTCTTCTTTAGTTACTTGGTCTATAGATAATGAAAATATTGCTGAGGTTAAAAACGGGGGATCTTTTTTAGCAAAAAAAGCTGGAACTGCCAAAATAAAAGCTAGTAAAGGAAAACTTTCAGGAACAGCTACTTTATATGTAGAACTTCCACAAGTAAAATATTCAAGATTAGTTTTTGGAATAGAAAATTGTCCTACCGATAATACTTCGGTCGGTTTATGTCTTGGAGATTGTAATGATTCTTGGCTGGTAATAAAAGGAGATCTTAGTGTAGATACTTATAATAACGATCTATATATAACTTCTAATGTAGATCAAACTATTAATGTAACTACCTATACTGGGAGTTGGGATTATGATGAGAATGAAATTAATCCGGATAGTTCCAGGCTTAATATAGTGGTAAATAATGCCTCTGATGGGAATGTAGATTCTGTGTCATTGAAGATGAAAAATAGAAACGAGGGTTCCCTAAATGGTGAAGATTTTTCCAATCAGGTTCAAACTGCAGATATCTATGTTAAAAGTGGATATTTGATATATATTCAAACTCATTTTGAAGGAACCCGAGTAGGAACTGATAAAAAATGTAAGCTAATAGATAGTAAATTCACTAGAAAGATGGACACTAAAGCAGGATTCTTACTTATGGAACCTGGATGCAATAAGATGTATTGTTCTGAAAAACAATAACTATTTATACATAAGGAATGTTGAATGAGAATAGGATGCTTTTTGTTAGTTTTATTTTTAATAACTACCTTAGTTCTATCGTGTAATGGTGATACGTTTGGTGGAGGTAGTGGAACTAAAAAATCAGAACCAAGCAATGGAGAAACTGAATCTTCATCTGGTTATAGAGTTGAACCTCAGAGCTTGACAGTTAATGAAGGTGAAACAGCCTTATTTAAAGCATATGATACTAAAACGGGAAAGGATGTTTCCTCTAAGGTTAGCTGGTCTGTAGATAATGAAAACGTTGCTGTCCACAAAAAAAACGGATCTTTTTTAACAAAAAAAGCAGGTACTGTTACGGTAAAGGCTTCCAGTGAACAACTATCAGGAACAGCTAATTTGTCTGTAGAACGACCAGAAGAGTTGGTCGATGGGGTAAAATATTCTAGGTTAGTGTTTGGAATAGAAAACTGTATAGATGGTCCTGAAAATGATGTAGGAGAATGTTTGGGAGATTGTGATGATGCTTTTGTTATAATAGAAGGGGATCTTAGTTTAGGAACTTATGGTGGAGAACTCTACATTCAATCTAACAGTTCTACACCAGTTAAACTAACCACCTATAATGGAACTTGGGACTATCCTGCAGGTTCTTCACAGAATCCTAGTGGATCTATAGACAGAATTAATCAAAGTAAATCCCTACTTACTGTAACTGTAAAAGATAGAACTGGTAAGAGTATTAGTAGTAAAAAAATTCAAATGAGAAAACTCAATACTTGTGGAGGAGTTTTGGATTGTGGTGGATATAGACTTACAGAACAAGTAGATAGTACAACAGTTAGCGTAGAACGAGGATATGCTATAGATATAAAAACTCATTTTGAAGGGACTGCTCTTGGAGGCTGTAGACAATTAGACTCTGCTCTAACAAGAAATAAGAATATGAAAGCAGGATATCTTCTAAGAGAGAAAGATTGTAACTACCATAGTTATACCTGTTGTAATCAAGAAGCTAAAAATGCAGGACATTGTTCTACAAAACAATAAAAGATAAAAACAAGAATATATTCAGAAAAACGGTAAAGAAAGCTTTGGTCTTTATCTTTACCGTTTTTTATTACCAGAATTTTATCCCAACATCACAGTATGGAACTCCGAATACATTATGATTTATAAGCATTTCAATCCCTTGATATTTTGATGATACTAGTAGGCCTCCTTCGATTTCAATAAATCCTATATCTTTACTAAAAGCTTCTCTGGTATCTTTGTTGTCTTCAAAAATATAGTAAAACCCACCTAGAGTAAGTCCGTTGATAGTTGTAGGATTTAAGATAAAAACAACATTCTTTATTTTCATATCGTATTTAAATCTTTCAGCATAAAAGTCGTATTCTTTGATATACAAAGGTGCTTGATCACGTATTGCAAATGGATAATCGTATAGACTTTTTTTAATAGAGTAAGCAGAGAAAAATACAGGATAATGTCTTGGATTATCTGTTTTTATTTTTATTATAGTGTGTGTTTCAACAAACATTTTAGTAAATTCTGTAAAATATATAGAGCAACTTATCCTAGAAGGAATACCACTAAAATCTTTACCTCCTAGATAAGTCTTATTAAATGCTGGTGGAAATAAGAAAAGAGCATCTAGATCTTCTGAATCATCTATATTATCTATGTTATCAGAATCACAGTAAGCAGCGGTTGATAAAAGACAGTTAACTATTATGGTAAAAAGAATTATTTTAAAATGTTTAAAAAAGACTGTATTTTGCACAAATCACCTTCATTATTAATCAATAAACAACACAATCTAATAACCTACCAAAACCTCAAAAAACTCTTTACCTAGATGGATATCTAGGAAAGTAAATCTAATTATTTTTGATTTTGGAGCTTGGATATTTTACCAATACCTCTAAACCGAAAGGAGTATCTATATAAACTGAATCAAAAAATATCAAGCTAGAATTTAAATAAAACTAGAACCAAACATTTTATATGCTTATTAAAACGTCAATAAAACTCAATCCCTATCTATTAAATAGTCAAGGTAGTAGAAATACTAATAATAATCTAGGTTATTTATCTTTATGTTTTTTAGTAAATGTAATTGAAATACCTAGTTTTCTTAGAAGAAGATAGACGTTTTTATCTCCCACGGGAACAATAAGATATGGTATATCTTTTTGACTAGCTTCTTCGTAGATATAAGTACTTCCAAGATCTTGGTAGATAAGGTCCTCGTGGTAGATAAAATCAGAATCATGATCTATATCGTATCCAGTAGTATTTCGAAGTTCTTGGGCTGTTCCTACATAAGTCCATTGAGGGAGTACATGATCTTTATTTGTTATAACATGTTTAATGGTAGAGGGAGTAGGGATTTTAATTTTAACGTAAGGAATTTTATACTCTTTACATAAGGATATAATAGTACCAAGATCTACAGTTTTTCCTTTAACCTTTAAACTAGTATCTTGAAATTTATAGAAGAAACCTGACAGAGAAAAAGTAGGAACGAATCCTAATTCACTATGATTAGATAATTGTTTAGGAGTATCGGAAAATCCCATGAGTTCCCAAGCTTCACGGACAGTTAGTTCTGAAAATCTTTTAGTATGTAATTTTTTTGAAAATGCTTCAGGACTTATTGCATATTGGGTTGATAGAGGAATGTATATTACTTCTTGTAGTATATTAGAAGAAGGGAGTAACTCTTTAGTTTTATTATAATGAAAACGATAGTACACAGGATTTACAGAATAAGCATCAAAATACATATTTGGCCATCTAGATTTTTTTCTTACTATGATCTTTTGAACCGTAGGGTCTAAAAATGATTGATCTGGTTTACCTTGTCTATTTTTTATAGAGAGTTGATCTTTTTCTACAAAGAGTGAATTACAACTCCAATTTATATTAAAACCAACAAATTTACTATCTCCAGAAATTATTTCAGGAAAGGATTTATTTTGTTTTTTAGAAGGAACCCCCGTAATTTTAATAGTAGAAGGTAGATATATATTCTTTTCCTCACAAAATACCCTTGAGGATATTACAAAATCAAATATAAATACCAATATAAATAAAGATAACGAATTTAAAATATGATTAAAATATCTTCCCATTTAAATCCCCTTTTTGAAGTAGAAAATTTCTACTTTTATACCTAATACTTTTTGTTTTTAGAATTTAACCATTAATTTCGGGTAGAAAAAATCATCTAAAGTCTTCTTGCTATTACATTTAAGGTATAAACACAACTACTAAATAGACATTTATTGGATATAAGTAAAAAATATTAAAAATAACGAAACTAAAAAAACAAGAAAGCCGGCATAAAACCGGCTTTCAAACATTGTTATTATTATATGAATTAAATATTATCTAGGGTAAGGTTAATAAGGACTAAGCTTTTAGTTGATATCAAAATATTTAGAAAGAATCCAATTTAGTGAAGAAAGAGCTTTCCCATCTGCAGCTACAGGAACCAAAAGTTTTCCATCAACTGTTTTTATAAAAGGTACTGAACGTCTAGTACAAAGCTCAGAGAAAAGCAAGGTTTCTTGTTTTCCTGTTGGAACGGTTTGAGTAAATTTACCCCATTTTTCAGAGATGTATGTTTCTGTAGTTAGGATATCAACAGGATTTTTACTAGGTTTATCAGATATTACATAGAAGAAACCTGAAAGTGTTAGAGTATCTCTAGGAATTATAGAATCCCCATCTTTACCTATAACAAAATCGTATTTATCAGATAATCGTTTTACTTGTTTAGGAATAAATACGACTTGTTCAATTATAGATTGCTCTCCTTCTTCTGTTACAGGAATTACATTTGTATCATAATTAGGACCAGGAACGAAGTTATTAAGTATACGGTACTTTACTGTAGATTCTGAATATACTCCAGGTTTAACTACTTCAGTTTTAAATGAAAGAACAGTATCATCATCAGCGTTTACTTGTTCTACTGAATTATCTTCAATTTCATCGTTTATTACTATTGATGAATCTTTTTGAGCTAGTGGATTGGCGATTTCAACTGATTCATATAAAGGTTGGAAAAATTTTCGAGATTCTACTGGAACTGCAACCTTTCCTTTTGATTTATATGCAAATAAAGTAGAACAACTTTTTTGGGGATCTTTAACTTCAACCCCTTTAAAGAAATTACCACCTGTTAAATCAATTTTACCCCCTGTAAGGTTTATTTCTTGAGCAAAAATTACAGAACTTGTAAAAAAGAAAATAGATACCAAAATCAGTTTGAATGTTTTTTTCATTTCCTTACTCCTTTATCGATATATACATAACACGAAATCACAAAACATCACAGCCAGTCCCAAATACAGGCCTTAATAATTGATAATTATTAACTAAGTGATGAAGATGTTTTTAACTAATATAATAATTTGGACGACCAGACAACTAAAAAAGGATCACATTATTATCTTTATGTAAAAAAAAATAGAAACAATTAAAATTAAAAACAATCAGAATAAAAGTAGTGTAGAAATTTTCTACCCTACTTACAGGTCAACTATTAATTATAAGGTTATATTTTTTATAGAATTTGAATTATTTCCAGATTGAAACACTGGTACCGTCATTATCGTTATTAGAAATACCTTCTATTTTTAATTGAATTTCTTTAAATTGATTTTCAGCAGTACAAACTTTTTGACTGTTTTGTTCAATAAACTCATTGATGTTAAATCTAGGTAAACAATCTGTACATGGAGTAGAAGGAGCCTGAGCATAAATAAATGAACTAGCAGTCAAAGTTAATCCTAAAAATACAGAACCAGAACAAATTTTTTTAAACCATCCTTTCATCATTTTCCCCCTTCTTTTAAAAATAAAATAGATCAGTGGATCTATTCTTATTAACGCTTTCTATATTTTTTAACTCTTTCTATCTATGTAATTATTGTATTTTGGCCATGTGGTCAAGAATAAAAAGACTAAATTATGATCTAATTGTAAAAAAGGGCTTTACCATAAACTTCTTAGTGTTCCAATAAGATATAAGGTAAAACCCAACTTGTACAACAAAAGCACCACCCTAAATGTTCAAATCTTTTGTTGTAAATACACATCTATTCAAATGTTTTCTGTTTTCTGATCCTAGAGTACATGAAGTTGACTAGCTGGTCAATCAAAAAAAGAATTTTTAGTAAAAAATTTTGAGATAGGATCAAAAGTAATGTTTGCCTAAATTTTGTTATTTTTTATATCTAAAAGTAGCTTATACAGAGTTTTTCTAGAAACAGGGTATTTAGAAAAACTCTCAAGAATGTCTTTAATAGATTCTTTTTGAAGTCTTTGTTTGCATTCTTCAATGATGTCTTCTTGGTTAAAAGTTTGTACTTGGGGTGGTACGTAGACCATAACACAAAACTCTCCTTTTAAGGTGGAAGATTGATCCATTTCTTTCAAAGTAGTGAGAATTTCACTGATAGAAGATCTGAGAGTTGTTTCATAGTATTTAGTAAGTTCTTTTCCTACACATACCGTACACTCTGGAATAATGGAGCTAATCTCAGTTAAGGTTTTTAAAATTCTTTTTGCTGTTTCATAAAATAGAAAAGATCCGCCAGTACTCCAGAGTTTAAACTCATTTAGTCTTACGGATTGCTTTAGTGATAAAAATCCTACAAAAGTAAATCTATCTGAAGGAAGACCAGAAACACTTACAAGTGAGACTGCAGCACAAGGTCCAGGAATTGGAATAACATTTATTCCAAGAGTTCTAGCTGTATCAATTAACCTGTAACCTGGATCTGAAATACAAGGAGTTCCAGCATCTGAGACTAAAGCTACATAAAGACTCTCATCCTTTATCTTAGATAGGATAGAATCTTTTTTATTCTCCTCATTATAATCTTGATAACTTATAAGTTTTTTACCGGATATATTAAAAGAAGATAGAAGTTTTCTTGTAACACGAGTGTCTTCAGATAAAATAAAATCTACCTCAGAAAGAATCCTCAAAGCCCGTTGGCTGATATCCTCGAGGTTTCCTATGGGGGTTGCAACCACATAGATTGTAGCTTGTTTTAAAGAATTATCTGACACTTCGTGTTTTCCTAATAAATAATAAAGTAAATAGATTAAATAAATTAAAAATAATTATTTAATCTTGAGTCCATCTTATCGCAAGATTTAAAAGTACCTTGCAAGCTGCTTCCATAACTTCAAGAGTTGCCCACTCAAATCTAGAGTGAAATAGGTTAGATCCGGCAAACATATTTGCTGTAGGAAGACCTCTGTAAGAGAGTTGACAACCATCAGTACCTCCACGGATACTTTCAAGACAGGAAGTATATCCACTCATTTTTACAGCATCTAGTGCATAATTTATAACTTTAGGATATTTATCTAGTATCTGTTTCATATTTCTATATGAGGTAGATACTGTAGCTGTATAGGAACTTCCAGGAAATTTAGAACAAGCTCTTTGAGCAAGTCTTTTAACTAGTGAAGCATATTTTCCAAGATCTTGATCTTTAAAACTTCTAAGGATTAAATCTATCTCAGTAGAATCTACACCAGATTTCATATTAATTGGATGAATAAAACCCTGTTTTTTTTCCGTGTGTTCTGGAGATAATCTTTTTGGAAGAGAACTAATAAAAGTAGATGCTACTTTCATAGAGTTGATCATAGTACCCTTAGAATATCCAGGGTGTACATTTTTACCGTTGAACACAATGTGCATAGAATCTGCACTAAAAGTTTCATCTTCAATTGAACCTATTTTGCCTCCACCATCTACAGTGTAAGCAAACTTGGCTCCAAATTTTTCTATATCAAAGTATTTAACTCCGTTTCCTACCTCTTCATCTACGGTAAAAGCTATTTTGATAGGACCGTGCTCAATTTGAGGATTAGATTGGAGAATCTCAACTAGAGTCATAATCTCAGCAACTCCTGATTTATCATCAGCTCCTAGAAGAGTAGAACCATCGGAAGTAATCACAGTTTGTCCTATTGCAGTTTTCAACTCAGGACAAGATTTTACTGTTAAAGTATAATCATCTGAAAGTTTAATATCAGATCCATCATAATTTTTATGAACTTGTGGATTAACTCCAGTTCCGTTCATATCAGGGGATGTATCAACATGGGCTATAAAACCTATAGGTGGAACAGATTTTGTGGTTGATGGTTCAATACTTGCATATACATAACCGTAATCATCCATATAAGCGTTTGAAACTCCAAGTGATTTTAACTCCTCTACTAGAAGCTTGGATAAATCTTTTTGTTTTTGAGTACTAGGAAAACTACTCGAATCAGGATCGGACCCAGTATCAATCTTTACATATCTTAAAAATCTATCTAAAAGAGAACTTGGAATTACAACAGATGAAGAATCAAACTTACTCATATAAAACCTCATATTTATCTAATCTAGCACCTATGTGTAAATTAACACCTCAGTATATATAAACACAATGGTAATAGAATCGGTACCATAAAAATGGACAAATTTATTTTTTTTCAATCTTTCTTAAAAGATTATGGTATTTTATAGTAAAAATGTGTTTAATTAATAGGTTAGTCGATACCTCTAAGGGGTGAAAAAAATTTAAAAATTTGTTGGGATGAGTGATGGAAGAAGGAAAAAATAATACTACAACTAATGAAGTAACAAGTGGATCTAATTTTATAGATGCAATAATTCAAAAAGATTTAGAAACAGGAAAAAGAACCAATGTAGCAACTAGATTTCCTCCGGAACCTAATGGTTATCTACATATAGGACATGCTAAATCTATTTGCTTAAATTTCGGACTAGCAAAAAAATATCATGGAACTTGTAACCTTAGATTTGATGATACTAACCCTTGTAAAGAAGATACTGAGTATATGAGATCTATCGAAGAGGATATAAGATGGTTAGGATTTAAGTGGGATAGA
>CACXFL010000039.1 GCA_902766925.1 uncultured bacterium
CTACTTTATTTTTAGTAACAGCTTCTAGTACATCTTTAGCTTGAGCGTAGGTAAGAGCTAGAGGTTTTTCTACTAGGATGTGTTTTTTAGCATTAGCAGCTTCTATAGCAATATCAGCGTGCATATTGTTAGGAACAAGGATAGCTACAACATCTATGTCTTCGTTCTTTAAAATAGAAGCAAAGTCTTTACTACAAAATGCTTTTGCATTGGTAAGACCGTTTTTATTTATAAAGTTCTGTGCAAGCTCTGTTGTAAGTTCCATAACAGCAGCTATTTCCTGTCCAGATTGTCTTATTATTGGGGTAACGATATTTCCCATCATACCAGTTCCAGCAACTAAATAACGTAACATAAGTTGCTCCTATAAAATTAAGGATTTAGAAAAAATAAATTTATGGGATAAAAAAAACTAAAGATCGGTACGGAAAAAATAGATACAGATAAATCTTAGAATCTCAAGTAGTAAGCTCAATGTCTGAACTAGCCATTGAACCCACAACTAGATAATAAAATAACTTTTTCTCTTCTTACCATACGTAATCTTTAAAGTTATTTTTATTCAATAAACACCATGAAACCTTATGTTTCCAACATCTTTTATGTAGCAGATAATAATAGTTTTTTCAGTAAAAAAGTGTTTTAATTTTTTACACTTTTATAAAAAAAGGTTGATGATAATTATTATTCCTTTAGGTACAATTGTGTACACTTAGGTTTCTTAGGATCTTAATGATTCTGAAGGATTTTTAGATGAATATAGAAATTATGCTATAGGAGACGATAAATGTTTGCTGGTAAAAAAGGTATAGTAATGGGTGTTGCTAATGAAAGATCCATGGCTTGGGCTATAAGTTGTAATCTTTGTAAACTTGGAGCTGATGTAGGCTTTTCTCACCTTCCTGATAAGGATGAGAGGAAGAAAAATAGTACTAAACTTCAAAAAATGCTTGATAATGAAGGAATAGCCGCAAAATTAGTAGCTCCATGTAATGTATCAAGTGATGAAAGTATTGATGAGTTTTTTGATAAAGTTAAAGAAATATATGGTAGTATTGACTTTTTGGTTCATTCAATAGCTTTTGCTGATGTTGAAGAAATCAGAAAACCTGTTTATCAAGTATCCCGTGAAGGATTTCGTGTAGGAATAGATATAAGTGCTTACAGTTTACTTGCAATTTTACAACGAGCTGTAAATAAAAATCTATTTAATCAAGGAGCTTCAGTTGTTGCTATGACTTATTATGGTGCTGAAAAAGTAGTCCCTGGATATAATGTTATGGGTATATGTAAAGCAACTCTTGAATCTTGTATTAAGTACTCAGCTTGGGATTTAGGTAAACTTGGAGTGAGAGTAAATGGTATAAGTGCTGGTCCTGTTAAGACCCTAGCTGCTTCTGCTGTAGGGGTAGATGGAATGCGTAATATGTATTCAGATATAGCTCCTCTAGGAAGAAATATAGTAACCGAAGAAGTTGGAAAAACTGCTACTTATCTTCTATCAGATATGTCCTCTGCAGTTACTGGAGAGATTATTCATGTGGATTGTGGGTATAACATCATGGGAGCTTTTGTTAGTCCTGAACAAATCTAACTTTACTAATTTAAGATAATGTAGATTTTTAGAAAGTAGAAAAGAAATAGACGAGAAGACGAAGATAGGATCTTGATATCTTATCTTCGTCTTCTAGTATCAGAGTAAATAACAGTGTAAGTATACAAATATTTAGTGTCTACTTAACAACTAAGAAAACATAATTTCAGTACTTAATTTACTGGTTATTTTCATACGTGTGTTGTTGCATAAGTGCAAGGTAATTTCAACAAACACTTCAAAAACCATGCACTTTGGAATCTACAATGTATAAAATTTCTAAATCACATCAAGTTTCTTTTGCCGATTTTAATCAACCATTAGGATTTCAGCTTAACCCCAATAACCGTTGGGTTAAACAAGCTTCCCTTATTCCTTGGGCTGATATTGGAAAAAAATATGCCAAGTTATTTCCTAGTAGTACTGGAACAGTTGCTAAACCTTTAAGGATGGCTTTAGGATCTTTATTAATACAAAAACAATATGGTTTTTCAGATGTTGAGCTTATGGAAATGATACGAGAAAATCCTTATTTTCAATATTTTATAGGACTTTCGGAATATCAAGACAAAGCTCCTTTTATTTCATCTTTGTTAGTAGCTTTTAGAAAAAGACTTACAGATGATATTTTAGTAGATATTAATGAGATGATAGTAAAATATAATACTCCAGAAGAAGAAAAAAAGATGATGATACCGATAATGATAACAAAGGGACTTTAATTTTAGATGCTACCTGTGTACCTTAGAATATAGCATATCCCCAAGATGTGAATTTATTGAATGATTCTAGAAAGAATTTAGAGAGTGTTATTGATAAAGCGTGTGAGGATAACCATCTAACTAAACCACGAATGAGTCGTAGAAAAGATACATCGTGTGAAAGATCGTATAGTGAGTATTCCTCAGGATTACTTGCGTCCTATTGTAAGAGGGAAAGCAAAGACTCCTGTAGAATTTGGAGCCAAGATAGATATAAGTGTTGATGAGAAGGCTATTTGTAGATTAGAAAAGTAGTCATTTGATCCATATAATGAGGGGGGACACGTTAATAGTAGCAGTAGAGCATTTTTATAAGCGTACAGGTCACTATCCAGAAAGAGTATTAGTGGATCAAATCTATCGTAATCGTAAAAATAGGATGTATTGTAAGGATAAAGGAATAAGGATGTCTGGTCCAGCTTTAGGAAGACCTTCTCAGATGTCCAAGGAGCAAAAGAAACAAGCATATCAAGATAATGTAGATCGCATAGAAGTAGAAAGACATATTTCATTGGGTAAGAGATGTTATGGTTTAGGACTACTAAGAACAAAAACCATTCTTACTACTCAGAACTCTATTGTATTATCATTACTCACAATGAATGTATGTCTTCTGATGAGAAGATTTTTTTATCAATTTTTTATTTCGATATTTATGAAATTACAGCAACGAATAG
>CACXFL010000040.1 GCA_902766925.1 uncultured bacterium
CCTGTGCCACACAGTCAAGATCGTAAACTCCATAGTGCACACTATTTTTTAGAGACATTAGTTCATCCTGCAGTACTTCGAGGGGTACTAGTACCTGTAGGAATCCTAGAGTTTGAAAATTTTCTAAAAGAACTGCTACCTGGAATCAACTTGAAAATGCCAGAATCTAAAAAAGAGATTACTCCTTCTTTACAGAAAGAAGAAAAGGAAGAAATAATTGAAAAAGAGGTAGAAATAACCCCTGAAATTGAAAGTATAATAAGATCTGAGATTGATAAATTAGAAGGGCTTAGAATGCAGGCTGTAGATAAAGCTTTCTCCCTGGAAGATGCATCTCCTAAACATAATGCTGCTGAAGTAGTTAAGAAAATTCTTAAACATGGATATGCTACTACGAGGACTCTATACGAAGAATTGTGGGATAATTTTGTAATTAAATATAAAAATAATAGTATTGCAGCTAAGTATAAATATGGCTCGCAACATAGATATTCTGCTGCACTCAGAACAGAATTGGCTTCAATTGAAGATCCAAACGCTGTAATTAGAGTAATTCATTATTTAACTAGGGATAACCTTAGGTATTTACTTAATCAACTTAGAGCTAAAGGTATAATTGAAATGCGTGGGAAGAGTAGCTGGATTCATTGGAGTTTGACTCATCAATTTGAACAAAACTTACCTTGGGATATTGTTGAAGAAAGTCATAGATTATATAACGAGACAACATACTCCTTGTACAATACGCTAGTTCCTTTGGATGATCAAAAAAAAGAGAAGATATTAAAAGAATTTTTAAAAAAAGGTAAATCAGTTGAAGGAAGTTCAAAAGTAGAACAAAAACCTATTGTAGAAATTAATGATCAAATTAGAGAACAAATAAGATCTGAACTTGAACACTATGATTTTAAGTTCTTTGGAATTGACAAGATAAAATCTAAGAAGATTAGTTACAGGATAATTTGTAGTTTATTTGAAAATACTACTCTTGGAACAAAGGATATAGAAACTATAATAGTACAGGAGTATCCAGAATATGAAAAAAAATCATATTCAGTAGGAAATTTTATTCTGCCTCTTATAAAACAAAAAATAATACTTAGTACAAGAGTAGGAAGTCGTATTTACTATTATGAGTTAAACTCGCAGTTTAAACAAAAGATATTTCAAGAATTAAACAAAACCTCAGATGAATCATCGGTTAGTAATAACTAACTGATAGATGTACATCTGATATTTTACTGATCTAACGAATTTAGATTTAGGAGAAATTCATCTAGTCCTAGATATAAAATACCTTTTGAATCATGATGAGGAACAATATCATCTTTTACAATAATAATTTTTTTGAAGGAGTCATCTATCTTATTTAAAGATGCAGTTTCTTGTTCTAGTTTATTGGTATCAGCGATATTGAATGCAGATTGTATATAATATCTTTGGTGTCCTAGATTTACCACAAAATCTACTTCAAGCTGAGTTTTTGTCTTTTTAGAAATATTATGTTTGGTGTCTAAAACATTACAAGAACTGTTTATAACTCCTACATCAACCTTATAGTTACGACATCTAAGCTCGTTGTATATAATATTTTCCATAAGATGGGTATCTTCAACCTGTCTGAAATTTAATCTGGCATTACGTAGTCCCATATCTGTAAAATAATACTTTAGCGGAGTATTATAATACATAGAACCTTTTACATCGTAACGACGTGAAGATTCAAGAATATAGGATTGTTCAAAAAAATTAAGGTATCTACAGATGGTAGTGTGGGATATATCAATTTTATGTTCAGAAAAAAATCTTCGAGCAAGTTTAGATGGATTAGTTAATGATCCAATAGCTGAGGAGATAAAATTTAAAAGAGTATCCAATATTTCCTTGCCGTTACGTAAGTTATTTTTTTCTATAATATCCTTTATATAAGTTTCATCTACTAGATCTGTAAGATACTGAATTTTTTCTTTTGAAGTATCCAAGGATAATACATATGGCATACCACCAAAAGTAAAATAATCTCTAAGAGCTTCTGTCTTTGATTTATTTTGCTCTTGATAAACTGGTAGAACCTCTGAAAAACTCAAAGGAGCTAGATGAATTTCATCTCCTCTATCTCTAAACTGAGTTAGTATATCTTTTGATAACATCAGTGAGTTACTACCAGTGATATAGATATCAATATTTTTTAATTTCACTAGACCAAGTACAGTATCTATAAAAGTAATCTTATGTTTTGAATCTTTTACATAAGGATTGGGTACAGAATCACAAAACTGTATCTCATCAATAAAAACATAATAACGAGTATCAGTTTTTAATATCCTAGACTTAATGTAATCATTTAATTCAAAAGGATCACGATATTTGGAGTTTCCAACTTCATCTAAGGCAAGCTCTATAATCTGATCTTTGGAAATGCCTGAATTTATTAGATAATTTTTAAAAAGTGTAAATAAAAGATAGGATTTACCACATCTTCGTATTCCTGTTATAATTTTTACTCTACCGTTATCTTTCTTTTTTATTAATTGTTTTAGATAGTTATCTCTTTTAATTTCCATAGGCATGTCTCCTACGAGCAAAAAAGGTAACTTGGAACCTTTTTTGCTCGTAACTATATTACCATATTCTTAAATTTTAAGTCAATTTGGGATTTGACTACATATTTTGGTGCGATTTTTTTTAGAACAAGCATTCTTTGTATAATTAGGGGGTATTACTTTATGGTTATTGAAAGTAAAAAAAATAAAGGTAGGGATAATTTCTCTACCTTTATTTTTTAAAATCAAACTAAAAAATAGAAAACTATTTTTTATCTTCTCCTACTGATAGATAACAATCTTTTCTTCTATCGGTATAAACAGTATGCAAAAGTTCATGAGCTTTATGAGAGTTTGGAGCTTCTAAGAACTCATCATATAGTTTCTTAATAGAAGTATTAAGATGAGATTTTCTTGAAGGAAGTTCACTATCTTCTTTATAAAGACCTTGAGCTCTTTGTTCTTTAATGTGAGAGTTATCACAACTTCTAGGTTGTCCTCCACCGTTAATACATCCACCAGGACAAGCCATAACTTCTAACATTTGGAACTTGTTAGTTCCTGCTATAATTTCTTGTAAAGATTTTTCAGCTTCAGATAAGGTTGAAACAACTCTGATTGTCACCTTAGTTCCTTTAAGATCTAACTCTAAATCTTTACATCTATTGGATGTTCCTCTTAGAGCTTTTATGTCTACATCCGAAAGAACTTCACCGGTAAGAATTTCATAAGCAGTTCTTGCTGCAGCTTCAGCTACCCCACCAGAGGCTCCAAATATAGTAGCAGCTCCTGTATATTCTCCAAAAGGAGTATCTGCTGGTTCTGGCTCCAATGCGTTAAAATCAATACCAGCATTTTTAATCATTCTTCCTAATTCTTTTGTAGTTAAAACATAGTCGGTATCAGCTTTTCCGTTTTGAGAGAGCTCTTCACGTCTTGCTTCAAACTTTTTAGCAGTACAAGGCATGATAGCTACTACCACTAGATCTTCTCTTTTAACCTTTAACATGTCAGGAACTAACTGTACTAGTACAGGTGATTGCATTGACATAGGAGATTTACAGGTTGATAAATGATTTAATAGTTCTGGATGAGTAGTTTCTAGATATTTTATCCAAGCAGGACAGCAGGAAGTAAACAGTGGAAGATTTTCACCTGATTTTACTCTA
>CACXFL010000041.1 GCA_902766925.1 uncultured bacterium
TATTTTATTATACTGTCTATCTTTATGTTTTTTGCTCTGTTTTGTTTTTTTCAAAGATTTATTCTTCTTCAATTTGTATACAATATAAATTTTGAAAAATTTATAGATAAGATTAAAACACTCGTAAAATCTAATGAAGCAGAACAAGCTTTGGAACTTTGTAAAAAAACATCTAATATTGGATTTCCAAAAATAGCAGGAAAAGCCGTTGAAGCTGGTATCGGAGATCCTACAATGGTAAGAGGAGTGATAGAAGAACAGGTAGTAGCTTTTGTCCCAAGATTAGATAAGGGATCTAGTTTTCTGTCATTGATAGGAGTACTTTCTGTACTTGTAGGTATTGTAGGAACATTAAGTTCTTTGTGGAATATTCTATATTCTATGGAGGTTGTAGATACAACTCAAAAACAACTCTCAATCGGACTTCAAATGTCTTACTCATTATCTTATACAATGTGTGCTCTTATTATTTGTATCAGCTGTGTTATGATGTCTTTTTATATAAAATCTCAAGCAGTAAATATTTCAAATAAGATTTATCATGGAGTAAGTGTACTACATAATTTATATCCACAACAATCTGGATTTGGTTTTGTCCCAGTTGGATCTTCTGATACTACTAAGACGGATGAGGATAGTGCTATGGAAGAAGGAGGAGGTGGAGAGGAAGTATTTGAATCCGGAGAATCTACAGAAGTGAGTCAGTCAGATATAGGCGAATTTTCAGAAGTAGATGAGATAAAAGATGAAGAAGAAATTATTTAATAAAAAAACACTCTACAGTATAGATGGAATGTTTTTTCTATCTAGCTGTTTTGTAACTGTTGTTTTGTATATAGGTTTTATTTTACTTGTAGAATCTAGACCTAAAACTGAAACAACGTCTCAAGGATTTAATATTCCTGTCATGAGTGTAGCGGTAGAGGATAAAGGATTTTCCCTAAATAAAGAGACGAAGTCTATTTTGCTTGGTAAAAATAGTTTAACACTAGTCATGGATAAAGTTGGTAATATTTATTATGAAGATTCTGGAGCTTTTAGTAAGGGTAATTTTTATAAAATAGCTTCTCTTCAAGGAGGAGTTATAGATATAGAAAAATTAAAAAAAGATCTTGATAAATGGGAAAAATATAAAGAGTCAAAGAATCAAGGAACTAAAGGACAAGTTACAGTATTTGTTGCTGATCCTAGTTTGCCATTAGAAGTAGTTGTTAATGTGGTATCAGATTTAAGACAAGCTAATCTTATATCATCAGTAGTACTTGCAACAGATATTATGATGTAGATATTACGATTATATATAGTTAATAATTGAAGTAATAGAGGATACCAGTAAGTAATGAAGGTTAAAAACTTTATAAAGAAAGGATACCTATCAAACTATCGTAAGGTAGAAGTTTCTTTGAGATGGACTGCTCTTTTAATACTACCACTTTTTTTAATGTTTGTTTTCTATATAAGTATTTTAGGATTTGATATCTATGATTATAATATCGAACCTATGGAAGTTAGTGGATCATGTGAACAGGGGATAGATTCTATAAAGGTTTGGGTAAAGATTGAACAAGACAAAGTGAAAGTAAATATATCCGGAAATATTGTTAGTTGGCCTTATGAACAACAAGAAGTAGATACCAGTTTTATGTCTAAGATATTTAAAAAAGAAGTACAAAAAAGACAGCTTCTTTCTTTTTTAAGAAAAAAAGATTCTGATAACCTTTCTGTAAGTATAATAGCAGAAGGGTCTCTAAGGTATGTACATATAATTCCTGTAATTCAAGCTATGGCAAATGTAGGGATAAGTGATTATAGGTTTTTAGGAGAAAAATCTTTAATTAGGTAAGAAGTATTAAGGAAATAAATATAGTTTATTAACTAAGAAGAGAATACTTATGGGTCAATATGTTTTTTGTTCTGTTATAAAAAACGGTTATACTCTTTTAGAACAACAAAAAGCCGTTAAAGATAAGATGAAATTATCTATAGGTTCATCTTTTAAGGATAATTTTAGAACTAAATTTTTAAAAGTATCTTCTCTTCTATCTTTTAAGATAGAAGGAAACTCTCTTAGATTTAATCATATATCATCAAAGTTTAAAACTCTTGAAGCTTATGGTTGGTATCAATCAGAAGAGAAAGAAATTCCACTGGAAGAAGGAAGTTTGGTTAATAGTGGAAATTTTGTAAATATTAGATTTGATGATATTGAAATACTCATAAAACTTGAAAATATAAATGATCAAAAGGTTCGTCAGAAAAATTTAGAAAATAAAAAACAAAAAAAACTAAAGTTTTATTTTTATCATCCTAGTGAGCATATTCAATTTAAGTATAAGGTTATATCTTTTATTCTATCCTTAGCTGTAGGAAGTCTAATAATATGGTGGCTTAAAGGATACGAAAAGAATACTAACTTGTATAATTTAGACTTGGATATAGTTTTAAGAATTATAAGCCCTGACAGTGTGTATTTTATGCCAGAACTTGCTCAATATAATCTTGATCGAAAACATTTAATAAAGAATACTCTGGATTATTATATTATGTATGCTGGTGTATTTTTAAATATGGATGATTATATTAATGAAATCAAAACTTCATTGATGGATTCTGGAACAGAAATTAAAGATTATGTTTTTTTTAATACAAGACAAAGGTATAAAAAGGTATACGATGATTATACCAGTAAGGTAAACACATTGATAACAAGTGTTGAAAAAAAACAGGAAGTTTCTCAACTTAAATATAGAGTAGCGCTTCCTGTAATAATTGGTGAGACTGTTAGTGAAACTACTAGTCGAGCTATTTTAAAAGAATGGGTGATGCATAAATCCCTTCTTGCAAATTTAGAGAAAAAAAGAACATTTAAAAAGAAATCTAAAGACTTTTTTAAAACGGATTATATCTATTCGTATGAGGAGTATCCTGTAAAAGTTGATATACCTCTTGAAATGAAACAGTCTGAAGAAGCTACAGAATCTCTCGGAAAGATTAGCCCTTTTGGTCAACTTAGTGGGGAGAATAAAATGTATGGAGAAGCATCTCAGCTTGCTGCTCTTGTAGAATCAGAACAGATAAAATATCTTAAATCTAAGTTAAATCCTAGAGAGTCTATAGTAAAAATTGAGGTAGATCCTGATTTTGATTATCTTAGTTATACTCATACTGTAAAGGTACTTCTTGATTCTAAAATGGATTTAGAAGGTAAAGATAGTAAAAAAATAGAGGATTTAGGTAAAGTTCCAGTTAAACCAAAAATAATATATAGAGGAAAACTGGATTCTAAGATTATAGACAAAGTAGTGGATGAACATAAATATGAAATAAATTTATGTTATGAAAGAGTTTTAAGAACTCAGGATAATTTGTCGGGACAACTGGTTGTGGGATGGGTGATAAATTCTAGGGGAAGGCCGGAATCTATTAATATTGAACAGACTAATGTAGATAACGAAGAACTTCTAGGATGTATTAAACAAAAAATATCCAATTGGAGTTGGCCATATCCTCAAGGTGGAAGTGTGAAAGTAAGTTATCCTTTTAAACTTAGTATGCAACTTTAAAATATAGATTAACCCTCAGCAACTTGTCCTTCTATAGCGATATTTTGAATATCAACTATTGTAGGCATAGCAGTAAAAGCTAGATCTATTATAGAATTTAACTGTTCTTTGGAAAAAGAATCTCTTTCTCCAGTTCCTTGAATCTCAATAATTTTACCACTTCCAGTAAGAACTAGGTTAATATCTAGATCAATGGAACTATCTTCCAGATAATTTAAATCTAGATAAATCTGAGAATCCTTAAGTCCTAATGATATAGCTACAACTGAATCTATTATAGGATTTTGTTTAAGTTTGTGTTCTCTAAGGAGTTTATCTATAGCAAGTTTTAAAGCTACATATGCACCGTTAATAGAAGCAGTACGAGTGCCACCGTCTGCTTGAATTACATCACAGTCTACATAAAAAGTTTTTTCTAAACAAAGCTTTAGATCAAGACAAGATCGGAGGGACCGACCAATTAGACGTTGGATTTCTTGAGATCTTCCAGAAGGAGAAGGACGTTCTCGTTTGGTTCTTGGAAGAGTAGCCCCAGGAAGCATAGAATATTCAGCAGTTAACCAACCTTGAGGAGGAATAGTATGACGTAAAAAGTTAGGAACTCCTTCTTCTACAGTTACTGTAGTTATAACTTTAGTATCTCCCATCTCAATCATACAACTTCCAGTAGCATTTTTGGAGATGTTAGGAGTAATACGAATAGGTCTTAACTGTTCAAGACTTCGTCCATCTTCTCTTATCATATTGAATATCCTTGTAGGGTAAAATTTAAAAAATAACAAAAATTGAAACATTTCTTATTATTTTCAGTATTTAAGAAAAGACCTTCAAAGTCAAGAGTAATGTTTTTACTAAAGAATAGGTAAAAATTGCCGACTAGTGCTATGGGACACTATGTATAGAGTATTCTTTAGTAAATAGGTGTATTATGGCAAGAGTGAAAAATAGAATGATTTCTATGAGATTAACTGAAGAACAGTATCAAAAATTTGTAAGTATTATATCTGATATAAGATCTAACTATGGATTTTCAATTACAAGGACTTCTTTGATCCTGAAAATGCTAGAGTATGGACTTCCTGAACTTGAAAGGGAGCTAAAAAGGTCAAGAAAAGAAAAATGGTCTGCATAAATTAATTTATTTATTGGAAGAAGTTAAATTTTTTTTATATATGTAAAAATATAGGGGGAATTTTAGGGAGAAAATTCCCCCTATGTTTTTTGATCGTAAAGATTCTGTGATATAATAAAAGTTGTTGAGACATATTGTGCATATTCGAATAAAGTAAGGGTTTATTTTTTATTTCATGGAGGAACTAATGAGAAAATTTACTAAATTATGTTTAGCTACAATTTGTACTTTCTTTTTATCAACTACACTTTTTGGATTTAATCTTTCATTAAATTTAGGACATGAAAATCCAGGATATGGTGATAGTTTTGGTGGTAATGTTATGTTCTCATGGACAAATGTTGCAGTAGAAACAGGTGCTGCATTATTTAATTATTCTAACGAGGATTTTAATAATTGTTTTGAAGATGCAATTTTAGCTCATGTTAATTTAAAATATATTTTTGGTGGTTCAGGAGCTAGAGTATTTATTCAAGGTGGTGAATTCTTCCACTATGTTTTCGAAGACGAAGATAAAGGTGTAGAATCAGATTTTGATTTTACAGATTGGTTTGGTGGAATTGGATTCTTCGCAGGTAATTTAGGTTCAGTTTATGGATATGCTTCTTTAAACTATGGTGAATTTAAACATTTCTTTAGTACTATTGGTATTGGTGTTGCTTTGTTCTAATTGGAAATTACAAGAAGAAGTTGTAAGAATAGATTTTTTCTTAACTGAACAAACAAATTAAATATATAGGGTATGAACTTTTTACTAGTTTGTACCCTATTTTAGTAGGTAGATAGTAAATTTTCTTAGATTATAAAAATATTCTATAAATAAACACAGTAGAATAAACAAGTGATATAAAATAATAATTTGATTTAGAAAATAAATGTCTAGTATGTCTTTAGATAAGGTTTATTTTTCAGAAAATATTTCTAGAATTAATGTAGGTGAATAATATCAACCTTTGAAGTGTGTTTAAATTATTGAATACTAACAAGTGAAGTAGTTATCATAGATCTAACAAATCATTTACTGTTAAGATACCTAACAGATATTCTCATAGGATCTTCATGAAAAAGAAGTGAAGGATATCTAGGTTTTGCCTTAATAGAAATAACAGATACTCCTTTATATTTTGAAGCTAAGTTAGAATTAGTTTGAAAATTAGAATTAGATGATAGTTCAGGTTTAGATTTAATTTTAGTATTGATATGACTTTGAATTTTGTTTTTTGTATTTGTATTTGTTTTTGTTTTTGTTTTAATCTTATCTTTCTCATCAGTTTTATTATTAACTATTTTAGGATCTGATTTTATTTGATTGTTTGAATCTTCTGTTTTTATATTAGTATGATTGATCATTGTACTAAGTTCAGTCTTTTCTTGGGATTCTAGTTGACTTTGGTTATTTTTTTGATCTTGATTACTGATTCTTGTAATTTCTTTTTTATCTTTTTTCTTAGATACTGGTCCTAGGTTATCCTTAGATATAAAAGAATAACCGTTGTAGTTAATATTATCCGATCCATAAACTAGATTTGACATAAACAAACTGGTTATAATAAGAATTAAATTATATACTAGTATACGCATAGTTCACCTTTCTATAAGAAATATCGGAATAAAAAAATAAAAATTAAAAATAATAATTTATGTATACTTTCTAGACTTTATTTATAAAAACTGAGTTATTTAAAGTTATACCAAAAAATATTGTTTTTTATTCCATAACTTGACTAAGAAAGCTAAAAAAAATCTCCGAAGAAACAAACGGAGGATAGTTATGTCAATACTTCTTGTTGAAAGAGGAAATATAAAACGTAAAAGGATAGAACTTACTAGGTTTCCTTTTTATGTTGGAAGGGATTTATCTAATGATTTAGTATTGGATGATGAGCTGTGTTCCAGAAAACATCTAAGATTTAAAAATCGTGGAAGAATTGTAATCCTAGAAGATTTAGATTCTCATAACGGTACTTTTGTTAATGGTGATAGAATTGTAAATACGGTACTTCAAAGTGGAGATAGAATTCTTCTTGGGGGTACTGAATTTAGATATATAGCTTCTTCTCCTCAAATACAAGTTGCAAATGAAATTGCAAAGTATGATATGATTTTAGCAGATGAACTTGGATTTGATAAGGATGGTATTAAAAAGAATGATGAGCTGGGATTAGATCTAAAAAAATGGAGACTTCCAGAACTTAATATTTTGAAACTTTCAGAATTTACTCCTGAATCATATAAAGATTTATTTGATACTATATCTGATATTACGTTAACAGAAGATTTTAATGAAATTGTAGAAAGATTATTAAAAAGTATAGGTAATGTTTCTGATGTAATCTCCAGAATTGCTTTTTTTGTTTGGTCTAACCCAAATCAAGAACTCTTTCCAGTAGCTGTAAGACATTTTGCTAAAAAGAAATCATTTCTTTTAAGTCGTCGTTGTATGCAGGATGTACTAGCAAGAAAAAGAGGAATCTTTTTAAAAGATACAAACGGAGATCCAAGAATTACTTATTCTGGAAGGAATAGATTGATTCTTCCTGTAATATTTCAACAGAATATAGTGGCTATAGTTCATATCGAACTAGATTCCATAGGATCAGGTTTTACACAATATGAACTTTGTTTTATTCAGGTGTTATTAGATAAGATAGCAAGTTATATTCAAAGTATGCTTCTTAAAAGGGATTTAGATGTATGGTTTAGTGGAGCTTTAGAAACAATGGTGGCGGTGGTAGAAGCTAAAGATACATACACAAGAGGACATTCAGAAAGAGTTTCTAAATATTGTATGGCTATAGCAGATGAACTTAAACTTGATCCTGAAGTGAAAAAAATTCTTATGATGTCTGCTTTGGTTCATGATATAGGAAAAATTGGTATTCCTGATGCTATTTTAAAGAAAGCTTCAAATCTTAGTGGTGATGAATATGAAGATATGAAACTTCACCCTTTGATTGGAGCGGAAATTCTAAGACATATTCCTGGATCACAAAGATTTGTATCTGGAGTAAAACACCACCATGAAAAATGGAATGGTTCTGGTTATCCAGATGGATTAGCAGGAGAAGAAATTCCTTTCTTTGCACGAATTATTGCAATAGCAGATAGTTTTGATGCTATGGTATCAGGTAGATCTTACTCTGGATTTATGGATCAAACTACAGCACTTGAAAAAATAAGAAATGAAAAAGATATATTTGATCCTGAGATATTAAAAGCTTTTTTAAAAGCTTATGATGATGGCCTTTTAACTATGAAAACAGATACTCAAAACAATGAACTTCCTGAAGGAGTAAAATCCAGTGGAACTCAAGTTAAAAAGAGTAAATCTAAAACTTTATCTGTAAAAAAAGATGAAATAGATAGAAACGAAGGGACTAAAGTAGAAAAAGACCATAATCAACCACCTAAAATTGAAGAATCAATTAATATTGCTAAGAAGAAGACAGAAGAAGAAAAAAATAAAAAAATAAACAAATAAACAAATAAACAAATAAAATAATGAATGTATTTTAACTATTCATGTGTAATTTTATTATCTTTGATTTAATCTCTATCAAGGTAGGTGAAGAGGATTGATATAAATTAGGTAATAACTGGTGTTAGTAAATTTTTCCTAGTAAGGATTCTTTTATAGCTTTGAAAAAAACGGATTTGATGTGGTTTGGGGAGGAGAAAGTATTGAAAAAACTGTAAAGGTTGTAGATGTAGAGTAATTATCGAAAGAGGTAGTTAAAATACATGTTAATGATTAAGCATATCTTGTTTTAAAATCGGATTGATCAGTAGTTAGTTAGAGAGATCTAAGAGAGAAAGTAGATATTTCAGAGCTTGAAGATCAATTATCTCATGATGATGTTACTATAAAAAGTAAAGGTTACGCTTTTTTAGTAATATAAGATGATGGATCTTTAATTACTTGGGCAGAGGAAGCAGGGGGGAGAAGATAGAATAGAGAGAGCCAATAGTTAGCTTGGACATTTTAAACTATTAGTGTCTTTTTAATATAAAAAATAATGGATATTAATGTACCAGATTATGTGATTTATCTTATAGATTTAAAATAAATAATAAAAATTTTAATCATATTGATTATAATGCTTAGTTTAGAGTTAACCAATATGTTACAATAGTATTACCGTAGATATCGGTGGAAAGTAAACAAATATTGGTGTTATTGTAACTCATGCTTATAGAAAATAATATATATACCCTTTTTTTTACAATAAGATATTTCTTTATCAGTTTGTTCTTTATTATTTTAGGATCTTGTACAAGTGTTCCTCCTATAAATATAAATATAGATGAAGTAGGTGTTACTCATCTGGATGTTAGTGAAGATAAGTTTGAAAATAGTGGAATTATTCAAGCTTCAATTGATAAATTAAAATCTAATATACAAGATAACAGTGATGAAAAACTAGTAGCTGATATTATGTTGATGTTACAAGCAAGACTTGCTCATAGTCAGAAAAATTTCGATGAGGCAATAGATTTATGGTCTCAGGCATTAGATAAATCTAGTGGAAGATTAAGTTATAAAGCTTTTTATGGTCTTGTCTTATCAGTTCATTTGTCAAATAAAGAGATGGATCTTGATGGTTTATCAAAAAAAATATTAGAAATATCGGAAGAAAAAAAGTTATCTTTTCTAAAAGAGAATAAAATAGATGAATTAGAAAAATTAAAAACATATATCAGTAGTGATGAGCTGTTTAAAGGAATACATTTAACTCAAAAAGATAATCAAGAAGTATCTTATGGTGGAGATACTGTAGTTGAATCAGAATCACAAGAAACTTTTGTTTTGGATACTGAAAAAGACCCTTATTTAAAAGATGGGGCTGAACTTTACTGTCAACAAAAGATTAAAAAAAGAGAGTCTTATTGGAAAGAACAAGAAGGAAAACTAGATGGTTTTTATAAAATTTATTGGAAAGGTATAAAATCAGAATGTGATAAAAAGACAGATGAAGCTATAAAAGCTTTCTCCTATCTTCTTACTAAATACGTGGATGATAAAAGTACTCATGTATCAACTAAATTGGCTTTAAATTCAGGACTTCATCTTGTTAATCTGTATAAGTTAAAAGGTAATAGACTTCTTATGAGTTATACCTGGTCTGCGATAGTTAAGATATATGAAATGGGAGCTAAGGCAGAAGAATTGGGGTTAGAACCAGTAAATTTTGAACTCCAAAGAATAGATCATTATCTATGGACTGCAAGGTATCTAGCTATTGCTCATGATTATGCAGGAGCTACTAAAACTGTAAATAAAAGTTTAGAATTAATTAAGAATTTAAAGAAGCTAAAACTCACTAAGAAAGACAATAAACAAGCTAATGTATTTGAAGCAGAATCTTACTCAGTTCTTGCAAGTAGGATTCTTATTGAAGAGAAAAAGTATAAAGAAGCACTTTCTAATGTGGCTGCTATCAGAAAGATTTCAGATCTTCCAACCTCTTGGAAGGAACGTGTTGATTGGAATGAAGCACTGTATACATATCTAGATGGGGATTATAAAGGGGCTTTATCTATGATAGAAAAGCTACTAGCTAATCCTAATTATAGATCTAATGAAGTAAGGTATCTATATTGGATGTATAAGGTTTATACTGAACTTGAAAATACGGATGAAGCCTCTTTCTATTTTAATCAACTTATTGATAAGTATCCTTTTAGTTTTTATTCCGTTTATTCCGTAGTGGATAAGAAGAACTCTCATCTATCAGAGTATTTTACATATAATAATAGTTTAAAATCTTACTATCTAGATTCTTCTGAGTATACTTTGATACTTGATGGTAAGGCAAAAACACTTCTAAGACGTCATGAACTTGTACTTTTATCAACTCTTGGGGAATACTACGATAGTACTAGTGGAGATTTTTATTCTTACTTTAAAAAGAAATACAAATTAACTTCAAAAAGTTTTGAAGATTATCTATTTGTCGCAAAACTTCTTATGGCTTCGGGTGATTATATTCATTCTATATCATTAATTACAGAACTTGTAAAATTTGATAAAAATTTCTGGAAACATCATCCAGAATACATATTTGTATACTATCCAAGACCTTATATGGAAACCTATACTAAAGAAGCCGCCAGACGTGGATTTAACGTATCTGTTCCTCTAGCAATAAGTAGGCAGGAATCTTCTTTTAGAACCCAGGTTAAAAGTTCAGCTGGAGCTATAGGGGTTATGCAGATGATGCCGGAGACAGGGATTAAGATGTATAAGAAGTTATATGATAAAAGCGTAGATGATAAAACTATGGAACAAATGTTAAAAACAGAAAAAATCAATATAGAACTGGGTACTTATTATCTTTATAATCTATCAAAACGTTATCATAATAATCTACCTGCTGTATTTGGAGGATATAATGCTGGAGAGTATATGATAGATGCTTGGCTTGATTACAGATATAATAAAGATGTTGTTATATGGATTGAATCACTTCCTTTTAATGAAACTAAAGAGTACATAAAAAATGTATGGAGAAATATGATGATATATGAATCTATCTTTGCTGTACAAAAGTTAGAGCCAACTATTTTTGATGTAGAGGAATTCTAAGATTAGGATTTAGATCTAGTAAAAAAGAATCTTATGGCGTACACGCATGATTTTAACTTATCCATAATACTAGTGGATAACATGGTTTTTATCATATTTGATAATAGTTCATATTTTTCTTTTGAGTAAGGAAACCAATGAGGTTCTGGGGTGTTTATAAGTTTATCTAGGACAACAGATTTTTGGTTACAAAAAGATCTAAGCCCTTCTATACCTTTATATCTTCCGTATCCACTTTTTCCCACACCTCCAAAAGGAAGATGAGGATTTTCGTGGGTAGCCATAACGTTATTTATAGATATAGAAGAAACTTTTAATTCATCTAGATAGAGTTTTTTTCTTTTAGATGAGGAGGTCCATACACTTGCTGCAAGTCCATATCCCAAGGAGTTTATGGTCTCTATTAAGCTTTTATCACTGCTAAATTTTATAAGATTTACCATGGGACCAAATACTTCCTTTTGAACTAGGGGAGAATCCAGAGCTAGGTTTTCAGTATAGGAAGGGGTTAAATTATTATAGTCACCATGGATGGTTACTCCAGGATCGGTAGCAACATATTCAAAAGTTTTATTTAAAAAAGCTTTATGATGATCTAGATAGATACAATTTAATTTATGAATCTTTTTTATCTCTAGTTCAAAATACTTTTTAAATTCATCATATACACTTTCTTCTATGAAGATGTTTTCAGTAGAGGTACAAATCTGTCCTGAATTTGCATAACTTCCCCAAATAGCTCCACGAGCTGCCTTAGCTAGATCCGTATCAGAACACACCACTAGAGCATCTTTTCCACCAAGTTCTAGGATGGTAGGAATAAGATAGGAAGCAGTTTTTTGAGCTACTTTAGTACCAGTAGTAGTGTTACCGGTAAATAAAACTATATCAGGTTTTAAATCTATAAGTTCTGAGGCAGTAGAACCATCTCCATAACATGGAGTAATCCAACCAGAAGGAAATTGAGCTTGGCTTAATAGATCTTCAATAAGACCAGGGAAGGGGGTATGCTCTGAAGGTTTTATAATGACAGAATTTCCAGCTGTAAAAGCAGTAAGAGTTGGAACTATACTTAGATAGAATGGAAAATTCCAAGGAGAAATAATTAGAGCTACTCCAAAAGGAGAGTACATTATTTTGGATGATTTACCAAACATATATATAGGAGTTTTAACTGTACGAGGATTTAAAGCTTTTTTTGCGTTATTTTCTAACCAACTACAATAAGTTAGGGTTGGAAAAATTTCAGTAGATAAAACTTCAAAAGGATCTTTGTGAGTAAATTCTGAGAGAGTTTGTATAATAGAATCACTATTTTTTAAAATAACCTGTTTTAATTTTGAAACATAGTTTAATCTTTCTTTAATATCTAAAGAAGCAATCTTCCCGGCGGAAGATTTAGCTAGAGAAAATACAACTTTTGGTTCTAACATGATGGATTCGTCCTATTATAACTAAAGTGACTATTTATAGATTCTACTACCTTCTGGTACATCACTAACAATCCAGGTATTTGCTCCAATTATAGAGTTTTTACCAATTGTAATACGTCCTAGAATTGTAGCTCCAGCATAGATAGTAACGTTATCTTCTACTATAGGGTGACGATCTATTCCTTTAACACAAGAACCATCAGGATTTAGATCAAAACTTTTAGCTCCTAGAGTCACTCCTTGATATATCTTTACATTATCACCAATAATAGTAGTCTGACCTATTACTACCCCAGTACCATGATCTATAAAGAAATTTTTACCAATTCTAGCTCCTGGATGAATATCAATACCAGTTTGACTATGAGCTGTCTCAGAAATTATTCTAGGAAGGAATGGAATATCTAGTTCATAAAAAGTATGAGCAATTCTATGGGCTACTATTGCAGAAAAACCCGGATAACACAAGATTACCTCTTCAATTGAAATAGAAGCAGGATCTCCAAGATATGCAGAACGAGCATCCTCGAGAAGAGTTTGCTGTAGGGTTGGAAGAAGGGATAAAAATTTTGAGGTTTGGACTCGAGATAATTGTTCACACTGGGAAGTTGATAGACAATCTTTAGAGTTAAGACAAAAACATTTTTGAATCTGTTGGTTAAGATTATATTCTACACTATCTAAAGTTGCTGAGATAAAAGCTTCAAGAGATAATCTTTTAATTTGTTGGTTAAAAAAATAATTTGGAAACAATAAACTTATAATTTCATCAGTTAGAGAAGAAATTATTTTTTTTGAAGGATAGATATCTTCACATTTTTTAGAATCACAATCTTTCAACAGAGTAGAGTCAACTGAAAGAAGTTGTTTCTTTATTTCTTGAGTATTAAGTTGAGTTGAAGGATTAGTACTACTCATCAAATACTCCAGTACTAATATATCTTTCTCCAGAATCAGCAAAGATGGTAACTATGTTAAATTTATACTCACTCTTTCTTTTCTGTTTTATATCAAATAGGTTTTCTTTAAAACTTTCTCCTACGATGGAAGAACCGTGGAAACATGCTCCTGAGGATATCCCAACTAGAATTCCTTGTTTAGCTAAGGCTTTAGTAGCAGAGAAAGCTTCCTCATCTTTTACAGTTATGATCTTGTCAATTAGTGATAGATCTAGTACCTCGGGTTTAAAACCAGCTCCTATACCTTGTATTTTATGAGGACCAGTTTTTCCTGAAGTTAAAAA
>CACXFL010000042.1 GCA_902766925.1 uncultured bacterium
AGTTTTGGTCATACAGGGTTTACTGGAGGATGTTTTTGGATAGGAGATCAAAGACAGTTAATATTTTTAACTAATAGAACTATCTTTCAAAGAAAATATCCTATGCAGGATCTTAGAGAAAAAATACTTAAAGATTTTATAGTAGAATAGAATTTTTATTTACTTTTTTCTTTCCTAGAATTTTTTATAAGATATAGGTAATAACTAAGAATTATAGGTAAGCTATATACTACTGGATAGGTATATCTTGGATGGTGTTTTATGCAAGGACCAGCTATCAGTACCACTATACTTAAAATAATAGGTATAGAAGGAAGAAGGAAAATATATTTTTTTCTAGCTATAGCTTGAATTAGTATAAATAGAAAAATTAAAACGTATAAATAGGTATGAGATAGTTCAGATAAAATTGGAATTTTATATATTAGATCAAAAAAAGACATCAAGGATTTTCTTCTTTTTTTATGAGCATCAGTATCGTAATACCCTAAGTTTTTAAATTGAGTCTCATACTTCTTAAAAGTATTACCTTCGGCATAATCTCGTAATCTAATATCGTTGGATTCAAAAGGATATATAAGAAGATATGATTGATTTACAGTTGCACTGATATAAGTTAGAGGAAACTGGAAAAACATTTTAAACCAGACCCATAGATAAGCTATGATATCTTTTTTTGTAGCATCTATGTGTCTAAAGTGAGAGTTTACCCTGTCGGATAATCTGGGTTCATAAGCTTCAGCTAGAGAATCTATGTCTATAACTCTTAAGATTGTCTCTCTTTGCTTTTGAGTAATTTCATTTGGGTAATTTTTTACAACTCTTGCTGTTTGTTGTAGTGGAAAAGAAAGAGCTTCAGAAGGAGTTGCTGGATATGCATCGCGAGCTTTTATAATAACTTGCTCAATAGATATCGATAGTAATATGGAAGTTAGAATAACCGATGGGATTAAATAGAAAGCTCTTTTTGTTAACTGACTACGATGAATAAAAAGGTATATAAATAAGACAAAAAGAGTTGGGTATAGAATATATTTACCGTTATATCTTAGAGACATTGTAAAAAATATAGAAATAAATAGTAGAAGATAATGCCACCAAGAAGAAATAAATTGTTTTGTAAAAGTTAGCAAATAACAAAGTTCAATGATAAATAAGAGCACAAAGATAGAAAATAGATGGTCTTTTAAAATGATAGTTACAGATTTTGAGTAAAAGGGACAGATTGATATGATGATAAGATAAATTAGTATAAGCCAGATGGGAGCTTTTAATTTCATAATAAAACTAACACTATAAGCAAGAATTAGAGAATAGATTATAATCTGGAGTATTCTATATAAGAAAAAACATATATTAAAATCATTAAAAAGTTTAATTCCTATATCAGAGAATATTCCTATTAAATATATAAAGATAGGAGGGTGCATAACATCCATATGAAAAAATCCATGATACTCTGCTAGACAGTACCATGAGTCATAATCTACATAGGCTGGATAAGCGTAAATTAAAGGAATAGACCAAATAATAAATAATATTTCACTTATCATAGGTACAAGATGATAGTAAAAATCTTTTAATATAGTTCTTTTATTGAAAGAATTTAAAGGGGGAGGGGAAAATTCTTTGGATTTAAAATCTAATATATAGTTTAATATAGCAAACATCAAAAAGATAAAATAACTAAATCCTATAAGTAAGATACAAGATTTAATAACCTGGGCTGTGCTACTATATAGAGAATTTAAGGTATCGTCTATGTTAAAACTTATAGCCATGACCCAGATTAAAGATACAAAGATTGAAAGTATCAGTGTAGGAATAAAAGAAGTTAAGTTTTTAAAATAAGAAGCCTTATAAAATAATAGTATGGGTATTAGTAGTAGAGTTGCTTGAGGAAAACTAGTTTTTAAAGAATTAGATAGATTATCTAATGTAGATAAGGATGGATCTACATTCATTTGTAGAAAAAAAGAAATAGAAGCAAAGAATGAAAGAATAAAAATTAGACTAACATTTTTTTTCATAATTATATCTTCAACTATTAACTAAATTTTAGAACAGAGAATTTGAATAATCATCTACGTTAAAAGGACGAAGATCTTCCATCTTTTCTCCAACACCTACAAATTTTATAGGAAGTTTAAATTTATCACTTAGTCCTAAAAGAACACCACCTTTAGCAGTACCATCTAGTTTAGTTACTATCAGTCCATTAACTTGTGTTACTTCATTGAATGCTTCCACTTGTCTGAAAGCGTTTTGACCGGTGGTAGCATCTATAACTACCCAAACTTTTATACGTATTGGATTATCTTCACTGTTTTTATTTATAACTTTATATATCTTTTTCAACTCATCCATTAACTCTTTTTTGTTATGAAGTCTTCCTGCTGTATCTATAATTATGTAATTTATATTATGAGCTTTAGCCGATTGAACTCCATCATATACTACAGAAGCAGGATCTGATCCTGCTTTATTTGCTATCAGTGTTACAGATTGTCTTTGAGCCCAGACTTGGAGTTGATCGATAGCAGCAGCTCTGTAGGTATCAGCAGCACATAAAATACAAGTTTTTCCTAATGAAGTAATATGGTTTGCTAGTTTTGCACAGGTAGTAGTTTTACCTACTCCATTTACTCCTATAACTAAAATGGCTTCAGTTGAAGATGAAGAATCCGAATCAGATAAAATAGGAGAAATATTGCTAGGATTAGATTGATTAGAACTCATAAGTATGTTTCTAGATTCTTCTTTTAATATATTTTTTACAGTATCAATGTCTGTATTTTGATTTGTAAGTTTTTGTTTAAGAGCTAGGATAAGTTTTTCTACTACTCCTACTCCTAGATCAGCTCGGTATAAAATAGAATATATTTCATCAAGTAAATTATCATCTAGAACGGGTTTTTTACTGAAGATGGAAAGAATTTGAGATTTAAAATTTTCTCTAGTTTTAGATAAACTTGATTTGAAAAAATTTATAACTTTACCGTCAGATTTTGTTACCTGATCTTGGGAATCTAAATTAGAACTAGATTCTGATTTAGATTCAGATTCAGATGTTGATTTATCCTCTAGAATTGAGGTAATAAGTTTTGTATCTTTTCTTAATCTTCTTGTTTTATTTAAATAGAAAATAGCAAGTAGGAATAATAAAAGAAGACAAGGACCACCAAATAATACAACAAAAGAATTTGATTCTATAAAATCTGAAAACTCATTAGCACTTACTTCAGCAAATGTAACAAAATCATCCATATCAATTCCTTTAACTAAGTTAAGATATTATGTTTATTTGATAATAAAATCATGTATTATATTATAGGTGGTTAATTTATATACCACTGCTATAATTCCCATAGAGGAGAAGACAATGTTGTCATATATCAGGTATTATTGCAACTACCAAGTCATGATAGAACACCTAAGGTTTATACTGTTAGCTGTGTTCTTTGTTGGTGCTGGTATAAGTATAAGTATGGTGGACAATATATATGCTGCTCCTTTGTCTTCAGTTACAGATGGAGTAGTATCTGTAACTGAAAAAGCTGTTCAATCTATAAAAGATCTTGGAGATGAATCTCGAGATTGGGAAAAATATGTAAGATTTTTTAGAAAAGAACATAATCTATCTTTTATGGTGGGTTATGGTATGAAGAATTGGAGTTTTATAACTAAGGAAGGGGAGAATAGAAAAGCTGGAATATATGGAGTAGAGATAGGACTTAGATATAATTATGATATATCATTGTATAGGAGATTTGGTTATTATCTTGGAACTACCGTGTATTATAAAATGCCTACTTCAACAGGATATCTAGATTGTTTTGGAGAATTTAATTTACCTGGAATCTCAGGAGGTTTTTTAATCAATATAAATCCCATGTTTAGAGTATATGTAGGATCAGATCTAACTGTAGTTAGAATAATAGATCTTTCTAGGAAAGATTACCCTGATCAGGATATAGATATATCGATGGTTGAACTTTCTGGTGTTGTGGTATGGGATATGTTTTTTTCTTTAAAAGGTGGAATGAGAATAGAAGGAAGTTATGGAGGGTATGTTAAAAAATTATCCTATACTTCTAATTTTGGAGAAGATATTCCAAGAAATTATGATACAAGGAATCTAAAATTCAAAATAGGATATGTATATCATCTGATGTAACCAGTTATCAGTTATCATCAATCTAGGAATGGAGTAACTCTGACTCCAAAAAAAATAAAAAAAGCTTACTTTTATCAAGAGTTTAAGGTAAAAATAAAGTCTGGTGTATGGGATTGGCTTGGATTAATAGCTAACTAGGAATGGTAAGGGTATGAGTCAGAATTTTTCGATGAAAAATAGACATATTTTCTGGATGGCTTGGCGATATCTTATTGTTAGGAAAAAAGGATCGGGTCTTTCTTTTATGACTATAGTTTCTATACTAGGTATAGCTATAGGAGTTATGGTTCTCATAGTGGTTATGTCTGTTATGGGGGGATTCGGAGATGATTGGCATAGAAAGATGCTCTCAGGAACTCCTCATTTAGAAATAACTGCTAAGAATTCTTTGTTAGGTTTTAGTTTGAATAAGTATTCGGTGGAAGAACTTAGTAGTAAAATTCCTGATACTCAGATTGTTCAGCCGTATATTCAATCTGATGTAATTTTAAAACATTCTAAATATATCCAACCTGTAGTTTTATTTGGTATAGATCCAGATCAGAAGGAGTTTCCTTGGTCTTTTGGAAAAGAAGAGATTGAACAAAATCATCCTGATTTTTCTATGCTCAAAGCTCAACATAAACCTATACTCTCTCATGATGATAGTAGATATCCTGGTATTATTTTAGGAGAAGGACTTGCAAGAAATTTGAATGTATCTGAGGGAGATGAAATAACGGTTCTGAATCCTCAAAATGTTATATCCTCTGGAGCTATGGTAACAGATGGGGTGGTATCAAAAAAATATGTGGTAGTAGGATTGTTTTTTACAGGATCAGCGGATTTTGATAATAAATGGGCTGTTACTTCATTGGATAATGCTAGAAAATTTTTACTGGATTATGATTCGAGTTTGGATAGTGAAAAATATGTATCAGGGATTGCTATTAATGTAAAAGATCCTTTTCGTGTAGATACTCTTAAAAATGCTTTAAAAACTGAAGATAACCGATATGATGAGTTAAAAACAATCACATGGCAGGAAACTAACTCAGCTCTACTTTTTGCTTTAAAACTTGAAAAATATACTATGGGATCAATTCTGATGCTTATAGTACTGGTGGCAGCTTTTTCTATAAGTTGTACTCTTATGATGACAGTGTATCATAAAAGAACTCAACTGAGTCTACTAAGAGCAATAGGAATGTCTAAGGAACAGGTTATAAAACTATTTTTGTCACATGGTTTTGTTATAGCCAGTGTAGGTATATTTTTAGGACTTATTTGTGGAATAGGACTTTGTTTTTTAATTGGTGGTTTAAAATTTATACCTCTACCTCAAGGGTTATATTATCTTAAATATCTACCTGTTAAATTTATACCGTGGAGTTATGTTGTGATATGTATATGTTCATGGTTTTTAAGTTTGATAGCTGCGGTATATCCTGCCTATATTGGTGCTAGTAGAAATCCTGTGGATGGACTTAACGTGTAGCTTAGGGTGAAGAGTAAAGATAAATGTTGTTTGAAGTGTAATGAATATATATAGTAATAACCTTGATAGGTCTTTCAGTATAAGGGGACACAGGTGAGTGACGAGATTGTTATATCTACTTCTAATTTAGTGAAGACTTACTCTATTTCTTCCACAAGTAAGGTTGAGGCTCTTCGAGGTATTGATCTTAGTATTGAAGAAGGAAGTATTGTAGCTATCACTGGAAAAAGTGGTGCTGGGAAAAGTACCTTGCTTCATGTTCTAGGACTTTTGGAACGACCTACATCAGGGGACGTATTTTTAAATAATACTAATATTTCTGGGATGCCAGATTCTGTTGCATCGGGATTTAGAAATTGTACTGTAGGATTTGTATTCCAGATGAATAATCTACTACCAGAGTTTTCTGCATTGGAAAATGTTATTATGCCAGGACTTATAGCAGGACTCTCGTTGTCAACTTTGAGGGAAAGAGGTAGATCTCTTCTAGCTGCTGTAGGGTTGTCAAATAGAGAAGATCACAGACCTGGAGAACTATCAGGTGGGGAGCAACAACGTGTTGCTATAGCAAGAGCTCTTGTTATGTCTCCTCCTATACTTTTAACAGATGAACCTACGGGTAATTTAGATCAAAAGACCTCATTTGCTATACAGGATCTGTTGTTAGAACTTTGTGAAGCAAATAACGTTACTATGTTACTTGTCACACATGATAAGGATCTAAGTAAAAGACTTCCATATCAGATAGTAATGGAAGATGGTCTTATTGTAGATAGTGGGAGAAATTAGTGAAACTTGGTTATATATATGCGTGGTTGATGATTGTGTTGGTATGGATACTACCTTGGGGAAGTGCTTTTTCTGAAGAAGAAAGTGGAGGGGATGTTATTTCTCAGGTAGAGATCAATGGAAATTTAAAAGTTGAAAAAGATGCAATCCTTCAGGTTATGAAAAATAAGGAAGGAGCAAGGTTTGATCTTAGGAAAATCTTTGAAGATATTGAAAGTATATATGATCTTGGATATTTTTCAGATGTTAAGATTTACAAAAAAAAATATAGAATCCGGATCTGGAGTAAATCTTGTTATTGAGGTTGTAGAAAAACCTACTATCCTTAAGATATCCTTTTCTGGAATGAAGAATGTAAAAGAATCTGATGTTACAGATAAATTAACTACAAAATTATATACCTTAGTTAATGAGTCACTACTTAAAGATGATGTAGCGATGATAGCAAAACAGTATTTTGAAAAAGGATATTACCTTGTAGATGTATCTTATAGGATAGACAGGGTTGGAGAAAATGATTCTGAGGTTGTTTTTGTAGTAGATGAAGGAAGTTTAATTAAAGTATCAAGTGTTAATATTTTAGGTAACAAGTATTTTTCAGATGCTGATCTTATGGGTAAGATGATGTTAAGATCTGCTTCTAGAATTACTAATCTTCCTATTAGTGGAGGAGGATCTTTTCAGGATGAATTTTTAAAAAGAGATGCAGAATTTATAGCATTTTATTATAGGGATCATGGATTTATAGAAGTTCAGGTATCTCAACCTATAGTTGAGATGGATCCTGGAAGACAGAGTGTCACTATCACAATTGAAGTAAGTGAAGGACTACAATATAAGGTAGGAAACATAGATGTTAGTATGGATGTACTCTTCTCTGAGGATGAACTTAAAGAAACCATAGGACTGAAACAAGGTGAGATATTTAAGATTACAAAGTTTCAACAAAGTATTGAAAAACTTGTTAGTAAATATGGGGATCTTGGATATGCATTTGTTGATGTGGATGTAAAGAGGAATTTAAATAAAGATGGAGATGAACCAAGTGTAGATCTTGATTATGTTATAACTAAGGGAGAAAAAGCTTATTTTGGAAATTTTGATGTTACGGGGAACGTAAAAACTCGTGATAATGTTATAAGAAGAGAGTTAGAAGTTTCTGAATCAGGGTTGTATTCTGATACAGGGATAAAAAAATCTGAAGAAGGGGTAAAGAGGTTAGGATTTTTTGAAGAGGTAAAACTTTTAAGAAAGTTAGATTCTGAAACGAATACACTATCATATACTGTTCAAGTTAAGGAAAAACCTACAGGACAACTTCAAGCTTCAGTTGCTTTCCAACCATCTCCTTCTGGAAGAGATAGCAGTTGGTATGTTCAAGGGGCTTATAGTGATTCAAACCATTTTGGAAGAGGGTGGCAGACCTCTTTGAATATAAAGTGGGGAGGAACTTACGATTATAGTTTAGGATTTGATTTTTATAATCCTAAGTTAAATGATGGGGATTGGAACTTTGGAGTTGGAGCTTCTACTGAAAGATCTAAATATGATGTTACTGCAGATACTTCTGTAGATAAAAAGGTTCACTCATTTAAGGTATCTTTAGGAAGGAAAATAATTGAACTTATACGTGGAAGCATAAGTTATAGAATATCAAGAATTATCATCAATGATAGTTTTTTAATTGGGTCTGTTGTTAAAGAAGGAATCAGCTCTTCGGTATCCTTTATCCTATCTAGAAATGCTACCAATAACTATTTGGAACCTTCTGAAGGAACTAACATTTCATTAAGACAGAGTGTCTTTGGAGGAATGTTTGGGGGAGATTTCCATTACTATGAAACTAGTTTTAATTATGATTATTACTATCCTGTAGACTTTACGGAAACATATAGAACTTATTTCAGAGTGGGTTTATCGTGGGGATGGCTGTATCCTATGGGTAGTGAGATGATTCCTATATCTGAAAGATATAAGATGGGAGGACCATCAGATCTTAGAGGATATGATTACATGAAAATCAGTCCTACTTATAATGTTATGAGATCTCCTGAAGGTGGGTATGCTCAGTATCCTAGAGGAGGAAATAGAAAGATGTTAGTTCAAACAGAGTATTTCTTCCCTCTTATACGTGAAGCGGGACTTAAAGGTATTTTGTTCCATGATTGGGGAAGAGTCTTTGATGATCAAGATAAGTTTAGTTTTTCTGGTTTTTATCAGGATGTTGGTTTTGGACTTAGGTGGAACACCCCTATGGCACCATTTAGATTTGAGTTTGCTTATCCTATTGAAGACGGAAAGCTAAAGGATATGAAGTTTGTATTTTATTTAGGTTATTAGTCAATTTAAATTTTTTATTTTATTGTTTTTTTTTATTTTGGTTTGGTTTGGTTAGGTTTTGTTTGTAGTTAGGAGAATTTTAGTATGAAAAAATTAGTAATTTTAGTTATGTCGATGTTTTTTTTCTATGGTGTAGCATTAGCTGCTGAAGAAAAATATGGGGTTGTAGATCTTCAGGAAGTTATCTTAAAAGTAGAAGATGGTAAACGTGCTAAAGCTCAACTTCAAAAAGAAGTAGATAAAAAAGAAGCTGAACTTAAAAAAGAAAAAGCTAGCATCGAAAAATTAGGACAAGAAGCTCAAGCTAAGTTTTTGTCTGAAGAAGCAAAACTTGAAAAACAAAAAGAACTTCAAGAAAGAATTGTAAAATATCAAAAAGAAGGAATGGATTTTCAAACAGAACTAAAGAAAAAAGAACAAGAAATGACTCAAAAAATTACGCAACAAGTTTCTGGTATTGTTGAAGGGATTGCTAAAGATAAGGGACTTACTGCTGTATTTGAACTAAATTCATCTGGATTATTGTATTTGAAGGAATCAGTTAATATTACTGATGAAGTTATAAAACAATACGATTCTAAAAGTAAAAAAGGTAAAAAATAAGTTAGATTAAATAAAGAATTGGGGAAATGTTATGAGCAGTGGTGAGTATAAACTACCTATGAATGTTACTGATATCGAAAAGATTCTACCACATAGATTTCCATTTTTGTTGGTAGATAGGGTTATAGAAATTGAAGAAGGTAAAAGACTAGTAGCTATAAAGCATATTTCAGCTTCTGATGGAGTTCTTCAAGGACATTTTCCTGGTAATCCTGTTATGCCTGGAGTACTTCAGATTGAAGCTATAGCTCAGGCTAGTGGTATTTTAGGAATGCTTAATCTTCCTAGAGGATGTCAGGTACTTTTAGGAGAGGTTCAAGAAGCTAGATTTAAAAAACCTGTTGTTCCGGGAGATACTTTAAGAATGGAAGTCAAGCTTTTGAAACAAAGACATCCTTTTGCTTGGTATGAAGGAAAGGCAAGTGTTGATGGAGAGATTGTAACTACGGTTAAGCTGTCTGCTCTTCTTGTACCTGGGAAAGAGGAAAGCTAAGTTCAGGATTATCTAATTTTATCTTGGTATGGAGATTGTGTTATGTTTATGAGTCATTGGGATTTTTTTTCTAAGGATCAATTGGAGTCGGGAGAGACTTTAATTCATCCTATGGCTGTAGTATCTAAGGGTGCAACCCTTGGTAAGGGAGTAAAAATAGGTCCTTTTGCAGTGGTTGGGGAAAAGGTAAAATTGGATGATGGAGTCCAGGTTGGTTGTGGAGCTGTTTTAGGTGGAGATCTTAGTATAGGAAAAGATACTGTTATTTTTCCTTATGCAACTGTTGGAAGTTTGCCTCAAGATTTAAAATATAAGGGAGAAGATTCTCGTATTATAATTGGAGAACGTAATAGAATCCGTGAGTATGTAAATATTTCCTTAGGAACTAGTGATGGAGGTATGCTGACTCGGATTGGGGATGATAACCTACTTATGTGTTATACTCATGTGGCACATGATTGTAACATGGGATCATCTTGTATTGTTGCAAATGGTGTTCAGTTTGCAGGGCATGTGACTATCGGAAACCGAGTTGTACTAGGAGGTCTTGCTGCAGTTCATCAGTTCTGTACTATCGGAGATCTTGCAATGATTGCTGGTGGAGCTATGGTAACTCAGGATGTATTTCCTTTCTCTATGGTTCAAGGGGATCGAGCAACTCTTAGAGGGTTAAATGTTGTAGGAATTAGAAGATCTCAATATAAAAAAGTATCCGATATTAAAAAGATGTATTCACTGGTATTTAAACAAGAACTAGCTTTAGATGAAGCTGTCCTTCAGATTAAAGAACAGGTTGAAGATGGTGAAGAAAAATCTATAGTTCTTGCTTTCTTGGAACAGAGTATTAGAGCTGGTAGGGGTCTTGTAAGATGATATCTACTTCTGGTGTAGAAGGTACCATAAGTACTGGAGGGGGTAGTATGAAAAGGTCTTGTTTTATATCTTCTGGAGAAGTATCAGCTGATGTTATTGGAGCAGATCTTGTTAGTAAGTTGAGACAGAAATACCCTGATATGTATCTTTATGGTATTGGAGGAGAGGCAATGATTGCCTCAGGTCTTCATTCTATCATAGATCAAAAACAAATGAGATTTATGGGATTTTGGGATGCTTTTTGTAACCTGTTTAAGATCAAAAAAATATTAACCCAGGTTATTAAAGAAATTGAGTCTCGTGGTACAAAATTTGTTATTTTAATAGATTATCCAGGGTTTCATTTTAAGTTAGCATCGGAACTCAAAAAAAGGGGGATAAAAGTTTTCCAGTATATTTCTCCTAAGGTCTGGGCGTGGGGAGCTTGGAGAATTAAAAAGATGGAACGTTTTTTTGATGCTGTGTTTGGTGTTTTTCCTTTTGAGATAGATTTTTTTAAAAATACTTCAGTTAATTATATATATGTTGGATCCTTCCATAAAAAAAGAATAGATCAGTTTTTAAGGGAGTATCAGGGATTTGATTTAGGGATTAGTACTAAGTACAAGCTAGCCTTTCTTCCTGGAAGTAGAAAGAGAGAATTTGAAGAAAATTTTCCAATTATGTGGCAAGTGTTTTGTCAACTTAAAACAAAGTTGGACGTATCTATTGTTATTCCTGTAGCTTCTGGTTTTACGGTAGAAGATATCCTGGTGTATCTTCCTCAAAAAGAACGTGATAAGTTAAAACTTAAGGAAGAAAAAATAGAAGAGTTAGGTGTTACTGTTGTGGCTGATAGAAGTATGGGGGTATATTTTGTTTCGGAACATAGCCTCGAGGTACTTCGTTCCTGTGATTCTGCTCTTGTAGTAGAAGGAACAGCAACACTTGAGACATCTTTGATAAAAACCCCTTTTGCTGCTATATATAATCCAGGAAAGGTTTTAACTTTTATTGGAAAACGAGTACTTAAACTATCTATGATAGGTCTTAATAATATTGTAAGAGGAAAGCCTATTAGTAAAGATTTTGTTAAGTATTTTACCGTGGATGAAGTATGTGATGAACTCCTTCGACTTACTACAGATGAAAATTATAGATCATGGATGCAAGGAGAGTTTGATAAACTTTCCTCTATTTTAGAAGGTCCAAGTACTGATATAATTGAAGCAATTGATAGGTTGATTTGATAGATCACAAAGAAAAAGAAAAAAGAAGATAGAGAAAGGATTAGGGAGATGTAGTATGTTCAGGGAACTTCATTTATTCGCTAAATTCCTATATATTCTTTTGTTCCCTGTACTCGTTCTTTTATCTTTATTGTACTCACTTATAACTTCCTTTAGAAATTTATTGTTTGATCTAGGAGTTAAAAAACCTAAGGTACTTGATGGTAAGGTTGTAAGTATAGGAAATCTTGATATAGGAGGAACAGGAAAAACTCCTGTGACTATAAGGGTAGGAGAGTACCTTTTATCCCAGGGGTATAGTGTTTCGGTACTTACTAGAGGATATCGTTCGGGGCTAGGCTCAGATGAAGGAATCTGGATTAAAGATGGAAGCATCCATCCTTTGAGTGGACTGGAAGGTAGAAAGTTATCTGAGATTTATCCGGATGAACCTAGGTTGATATCTTTGAGTTTAGCTGGATGTTGGGTAGTAGTAGGTGCCAATAGAGTAAGGATGGCAGATCTTTTTTTAAAACAAACTGGAGTAAAAATAGATTGGTGGATACTTGATGATGGTTTTCAACACCGCGGGATCCATAGAGATGTGGATATGGTATTGATTGATAGTAAAAGATCGGTATCATCTTGGTGTATTCCGGTTGGTAGATCTAGGGAAAATGTGAGGGGACTTCGTAGAGCTAGTGTGTTTTTATTTACAAGAGCTAGTTCAAATAAGCTGTCTTTAAAAAATAAAAAGATTACGGATAGATTTTCTAAACCCTCATATTCAGTAGAATTTAAAACTAATAAATTCTTATTAGTAGATAGACTAGAAGATAGATTTTCTACAAAAGAAGTGGATGTTTCTTTTTTTAAGGGTAAAAAAATTAGTGTTGTATCTGCTATATCTAAAAATGATTTGTTTGTAGAAGAGGTAGCCCGGGTTCTTGGAATTAGTAAGAATGATTTTTTCTATAGTTTTTTCCTTAGGGATCATTCCAGGTTTAATGCAAGTTTAGGGTTAGATACAAGGAAGTTAGATGAGACAGATCTAGTGATAACTACCGGTAAGGATTATTTTAGAGATCCTTCTTTTTTTAGAGGGCTTCAGGCTAGTACTGTAATTTTGAGTTTGGAAGTTGTTCTATCGGATAGTCAAATATCAAAGATTTTGGTAAAAAAAGAAGGATAATTTTTTACCAATTTTAACAAATCTTTAAAGATAATCACCTGTTTTCCTTGGGTTAGAGATGGGACGGGGAATGTAAGTGAAAATTGGAAAATAAGGCTGATACTTGCATTTAGAAACCGACTACCGTTATAATAAATACAGGAGTATTTGATTTTTATTGATGGAACGAGTCTGTTTTTTGTGATTAAAACTGTCTGAAAATTTTGATCTTATTCGTAAAGTTATTTTTTTATTAATACGTTTGTTGTTTCGTGGAGAGAACTCATGCAAAACACTAATCAAACCAATTCTAATGCTATGCCTTTTAGTCAACCAGCAACTGGTCCTCAACCAAGTCAAACTACCAGTCAATTCTTTACTAATGCTACACAAGGATCTCAGGTATCTGAATCAAATCCTTTTGTATCAGATCTTAGAGGGGAGTTTACTTCTAATTTCGGGACTAATACAAACTCTGTATCTCAAATCTTTAAAGAAGGTGGATACTCTCAAAATAATACTAAAAAGTGGATTGTGATGGCTCTTGTAGCTGTAGTTTGTATTGTTGCTGTAATTTTCATTTTCCAAGAATCAAAAAATAAAGCTGGAGAAGATTTTGTAGAAAGTGAAGAAGCTAGTACAACAACAGAAACTGCTTCTACAGAACAAGCTGAAGCTACTACAGCAGAAACTACAGCTACAGAACAACAACCTGCAGTGGAAGAACAAGCTCAAGCTACAGAGCAGGCTCAAGCTACAGAACAAGCTCAAGTTACAGAGCAAGCTCCAGCTGCTACGGAACAAGCTGCTCCTGAAACATCTGTTGCTACTGGAAGTATAGAACTTTTATCAATGGCTGAAGGTTCTAGATGGGATTATGATGAAACTACAGGTCCTGTATCTTTTGCTTGGAGTGGAGCTAAAGGTGGAACAATTATTTTCTCTAGAAATGCTAATATGCGTCCTGCAGTTATGAGAGTTCCTGTAACAGGAAACTCATATGAATTTTATAATCCTTATCCAGGAACTTGGTACTGGAAGGTAGAAAGTTCTTCTGGAAGTTCTGAAATAAGAAGTTTTACAGTTAATCCTCCAGTAAGAAGAAATGTAGCATTGCAAACTCCTACAGCAGGTGGAACACTTGCTGCAAATGGTGGAGAAATTTCTTGGACTGAAGATACTAAGGTTGCTTTCTATAGAGTAGAGTTTTCTCAAGATGGATCTTGGGTAGCTCCTACATATAAATATGCTACATCAGGAACTAAACTTTCTACTCAAAACCTAAATCCAGGTCAATATCAATTAAGAATCGGAGCATTCTCAGAAGTAGCAGGACGTTGGGAATATACTCAACCAATCAGTGTTAATGTACAATAATTAAAGGTTAGTTTGCTTAGTATATGAATTAGTTTGTTTGAATCTATATATTTTTAAATTATATAATAAAGGGGAAAGATAATTTATCTTTCCCCTTCTTCATATTTAAAAACAGTATAACTTAGTTATTAATAATTTTAATATCGTTTAGGTTGATTGTATCAGGTGTATCAAAACTACTATCAAGTCCTATAAGACCTCCGTCGTATGAAGCTGCATTTTCAGGAATATCGAGTTGAGAATGTGTTTTAAGATAATCTAGTTCTTTTTTAACAAAGACTTGATTTTTTGTATTTGGAAGTATTGTTTCAAGTTGTTTAATTCTATCTTTGTTAGCTTGAATTTGTTTGGTGGATGAAAACAGAGAAATAGGTAATGAATTATATTTTACTTGAAGTTTTCCAAGGTATGCTCCAAAGAAATCTTGGTTTGCAAGAAGAGAGGTTCCTTGTTTTAACCAAAATATTCTAGAAGTAGAGAAGAAAAGATCCGATGAGATTACTACATCAATCCTTATATCCTCTGGTAGAGAAGTAACAATCGAAGAGGCTACATCAGCACTCATTTGAGAGAGTAAAATAATAAAGTTTACTCCCTGATCTTTAAGGGTAGGAACAAGTTCTTTGATGGTAGAGGTAGGATCTTTTATTACTACGTTTTTATTTTGAACATGTTTATCTGATGAAACAGATATAATACCAAATTTCACTTCATCAAATTCTTTGATTAGGTATCTAGGGAAAGGATATGCTCCTTTTTTATCCTGAACATTTGAACTGATGAAATTTAAGGAAGATTCTTTTTGAATCTTTTGAAGGGTTGGGATAGAAAGGTTTAGGTCTACTTGACCAATGCCTAGAACGTCTAATTTAGCTTCTGCAAGCTCTTTAGCAATCCAGCCTGCTACTTCTATCTCTTTTTTTCCAGGGATGTTAGAAGCCCTTTTATCCCTGTTAAAAGGGATGAGTGAGTTTCCGGCATCAACGTATAAAATTCCACCAGCCAGATTGGATCTAATAGCTTTTGATGCATTTATTTCTCTTAGAAGCCCTCCGTAAGGGGCATAGGTACAAGAATTTTTCACTGTACTTCCTAGACGGGTTGCTTGGTATAGGATAGTAAGGGTATTTTTTTGTAAGGTAGACGAAGTTGTTTTTGAAGGAGAAGATTTAAAAAACTTAACTGCAAACACTGTAATGCAGATAATAAATACACAAGAGATTATAATTTTTATTTTACTCATACAACCTATCCTTATTAATTAAATCTAAATCACTAGTACTAAAATAATTTATTAACTATTTATCTTGTAGAATTTTAACTACAACTTGCAAGTATACTTAAAGTCATAAAAGTTTAAAGTGTTAGTTATAAAAATGCCCCACCTAATCTGGTAGGTGAGGCATTTTATATGGAATATATAAAATAAATTTTCAGAATCTAATTTATTTATATCGCTAAACTCTACTACAGAGCTGCTCTAGATAAGCAAGTCAAAGCTTCTGGGTTTTGACCATCAGAATATTGATAAAGGTTATGAGTTGTAATTTCGTTAGAAACATCTCCGTAAACAGCTGGGTTTGCATTGATTGTATCAATCATGAAGTTTTTACCAGCTTCAATCATAGTAGCAAATACTGTTGTGTTATTGAAATAGTTAACTGTAGCTCGAACAGCGTCTTTTTTAGCTGTTGGATTTGAAACAGCTTCAGCAACTGTCATGACATCGTTGAATTTAGAAATAACTGTTATTTCTTTTGCTTCTTCAGAAACTGGGTTTCCTTGAAGATCGTTAGCATCAACTGAAAGAGATTTTGCTGTTTTTGTATTGATGGTATATTCAGTATCAGCAGCTTCATTATCTGCTTTTACAGATGTATTAAGTATTTTAACTTTACCTTCTTCAGCTACATTTTCTTGACCTTCTATATTGGTTGCTTTAGCTGTTTCTTTAACGTTGGTACTAGCTGTTTCAAGTGCAGCGTTAAAATCGTCTTGAACTTTTTTAGAACAGCTATCTATATAAGTTTCGATTGAAGCTTTTAAAGAAGGTTCATTTACAGATAATTTTGCCAATCCTGCTACGATAGCTGAGGCTTCTGTAACAGATAGAGCTGATAATTGTGCACCTGAATCTACGAACTTGGTAGCAAGTTCTGGAGAAACTACTTCTGATAGAGCCTTACCAAAACCTTCTACTTCAACTAGGGTTTGTGCTTGTGCAAAAAGAACTTGTGAACCTAATGCTAATACAACACTTAATGTAATTCCGAAAAATTTATTCAACATACTAATCTCCTATAAAAAAACTGTGTACTGAAATTATGATAAGCTAATAAAAAAACAAAGTCCAACCTTATATTCACATGACCTAACAGATACCTCTAGTAACACATTTTGTAAACAAAATGTTTTAAACAATCTGATAAAAATCACTTCGTATAAAGATGTTTAATTAGGGAGATAATTATCAATGAACTTTGTTTCTGTCAAGAAAAATTATTTATTAAACTACCTATTTTAGTCATTTTTTTTCGGATATTGCTGTTTTGTCTAATAAAAATAATCAGTTAATTTTTTTATTTTTTTGTCCATTTAGCCAATAAAAATATGACTAAAAAAAATACTTAATGAAATTGAGTATTTTAAGTTTTTTATAAATTTTATATAAAATAATATTGATTTTATGATTTTAATATAATATATAGTTCTGACAAATATTATCACATATGTATTTTATTAGGAGATATTATGTTAAAGAAACTATTATCCAGTATTCTTTCAGTGTGTATAGCTTTTCCTGGAAATATGTTGATTGCTCAAGAAACAACAGAGGAAGTCTCAGATCCTCGTGTTGTTAATTTCTCATCTGAAATATTTAATATGTTGCCTAATGAAGACAGTGAAGAGTCTGGTAATGTTGATAATACAGTGTCTAACGAATCAAATAATATAATTATTTCAAGACGACAACTCCTACGTCAATTTTTGTTAGCTACTTGGAAAATTAGTCAGTGGATGAATAACCATTTTAAATACAATAAAAATGTAGGATTTAAAGGTATAGATCCTATTTTCTATTATGCTTTTGTTAAACCATTTGAAGATTGTACACTGGATAGTGTAAATCCAAAGAATATAAGTGATGAAGTAAAAAATAGTGAAGAAGCACTGGCAAAATATATAGAAGCTAAATTATCTAAAGAAATTCAACAACCTAGTGTAATAAGTGCTACTGGAATTGGATCTAACTCACCAGTATTGAGTATATCTATAGGGACTGGGAGTAGTAAAACAATATGTACTGTTAAACCTTATAACATAGCTTCAAATAAAGTAGATCTTCCAACATCACCAGCAATAAAAGAAACTCTACAAACTTTAAATCCAATCTACGTACTTAGTAGAACAGTTGAATCTGGTTTTTCAGGTGCAGAAGCTGATAATTGGTTGATGTGGATTGATTATCTTAAAAAATATGAAAACCTAATTATAAATACTTTAGTAGAAGACTCAGATAAAAAAAGAGAATCTAAACTTACAGTCAGTAAATCTTCTCGTGATTGGTTAGTATCAAGATCAACAATCTTGATGATTGATAACTTATTTACTAATTCACACCTTAAGAATTTATTTATTAGTAAGTACAATTCTGCACATGCAAGTTATACTTTTACACCATGTGAAAGTAATAAGTATTGTTTTAAAGAAGGAACTTTGTCTAATGAAATATTAACTCAACTCAAAGCTTCTTATGACTTTTTAACTGCTGAAGAGCAGGAAAAAAATGCTAAAGATAGTAAAAAACATAGTATTAGATCTTATTATATCAGTTTACTTAAAGATGCATACGCAAACTTGAAACAAGAAAAATTTTCTGCTGAAAGATTGGGAATAGAATCTCTTGATATAACAAAAATCAATGACGAAAAAGTTAAACAACTAGTAAAAGAAGTTACAGGTGATGGTAAAATTGATAATGATCAATGGAATAGAGCTTTAGAAGAATTAAATGATGCACAAATAAATGAGGATAGTAAACGTAATAAAGCAGCCTTTATGTTACAACAAGAAATTCTAAAATATGTTGAGGTATTATTAAATCAAAGTTCAACCGAAGCTGGCCTTATAAACCTCGATGAAGGTGTTTATAATGCTCTAATAAATGATGAAGCTATAATGAGTACTTTTAGTACTATTATGGATCTTGACATGAGGGAAGCACTCGGAAACATAAAGGGTCATCAACAAAAATATATAAAAGATTTTACTAATAATTTACAAACAATATTTCCTATATTTTTAGGTGAACTTATTTATGAAAATCTTCAATTTACCTATACCGATCGCGATAACGATTATTGGAAAATTGTATCAACAGATTCAACAGATTCTGATTTCTTTACAAAAGTAGTTAGATCTTTGTTAATTGATACTGTTAGAAAAACTCTTTCTGATATGATAGGACCTAGTTTTAGCGAATTTTTTGAAGTAAGTGCGAAAAGTCAAAAATTAATAAAAGCAATTTCAGATTTTGTAGATAGAAATACACAGGATATTGAAGACTATAATAAATATCCAAAAAAAGAAGAAGATAATGAAGAATTCAGTGATTTATCTAAATCATATCAAGATCAACGTGCATATTACAATATATCAATATGGCAAAACATCAGACATGATATGCTAAAAGCATCTGATGGGAAAAAAGAACAACAAGTGATACTATCAAACAAAGAATCTAAAATATCTCAAACTAAAAAAATATCTGTTGAAAATAAAGAAACCGGTGTACCAGAAGAACATTCAATACAAATTAATAAAGATTATGACTTTTTGCCATGGTATGCATTTGGTGAAGATAGTCACGTATTAGATAGTATCAAACAAAAAATAACTATTGGTGGTGCTGAAAAAACTGTATTTATGGATCCTAACAATAAAGATAGAGAAGATTATACTATTCTTGTAACAGGTCTTCAAAATATCTTCTCAATAATGAATACTGTCGATCTAAGATCAAAAGATAAAAAAGAGTTTTGGAAATACTATCAAAAATCTCTTCGTGAAGAAGGTTTGGAAGTAACTGATTTACAAACACAAGCAATGTCAAGATTGTTATTTGCAAAAGTAGAAGAAGTTTTATTTGGAAATAGCTCACTAGATACATCGTTGCTTAAAACTAATTACGACTATGCTATAAGATCTATAAAAGAAAAATTAAAAGCTAGAGTAGGAACTGATGTTGAAGATTTATATAGAGTTAAGAGTGTCTCAAATGATACTAACCCAAATGCTCCTCGATTTTTTACTAATAAGTCAATTAACTTCTTTAGTACTCTTTCAGAAATGTTAGAAAAATCAGAATACGATGATGAACTAATGACATCTAAACTTAGATACATTACAAATAAATATTTGTACACTGATTTACAACCTAATGCTAAATTTTCTAGTTTGCTAGATATGTTTAAGAAGTGTAAAGATCAGGTAGAAAAAGTTGTGAGAACAGAGAACAAAATTGATGACGATATACCGTTATCTTCGATCGAAAATAAAGATGGTATTTCTTTAGAAGAAGTTGTTACTCAAAACTCATGGACAGTGTTCAAAATAGCAATTATTGATACTATAATTTCTAAAAAGAATGATTCAGGTTTAGATAAAGAACTTAATAAGATATTTAAACCGGTACTTTTTATTAAAAATTTATATGAAAATAAAACCAAAGCAGAAGCATTTGATCTTTATTTATCATTATATGCTTTAGACAGTACAGATAATTTTAAGTTTGATCCAGAAGTGTTCAGTAAATCTGTATCTAATGCAATGATAGGTAAAGTAGTTAAAGTAAATAAAGATCTAGTAGAAGAAGTAAAATTAGCAGCTCTATTAAGATCAGTTACTGATGAAGATAGTAAAGCACAAGCATATAATGATTTTATTTCTGTAGGAGGTCTTACACTTACACCTAAATATAAGGGTCTTGTTCCAACTTATAAATCATTAATAGAATTTATTGATAGCAAACTA
>CACXFL010000043.1 GCA_902766925.1 uncultured bacterium
GACAACTCGATTCCTGCCTCTAATCTCATATATACCGTATGCCAGCGAGTTAGGAAGAAGATGCGCCAATGCTTGTACTGAACAACCTAGAGTTGAGTCGATTTTAGATTCTTTGGGAGGGGACTGTAAGAGACTTAAATCACCTTTATCTTGTAGTACATCTCCAGATAGTTGCCTAGTGGGGTGTTGTGCAGTTACTCAAGGTGATTACTGCCTTTCTGCAGCATATTTGATACTGCAGCCAGATGATAACAAGATTCAACCAGGACCTTATATGTCTCCAGGTACTGGGCTGTAGTGTAGTATCTTAACTAAATTTAGTAGGTAATTAATATAAAAATGAGCTCGAAGAAAAGAAGTATCTTCGAGCTCAACACTTATAAAAAAAACGAGGAACAATACGAATGAATTAACCTAACTGAAGATAACACTTACTATACTACTAATCATTTTCTGAGAAGAAAAAATTAAAAGCATGTCTAGCAACATCTCTCATTTGAAACTGACAATGTCCACCAGCAGCATGAAAACCTTGAACCATAAGTCCTAATCTTTCGTAGGTTCTTTTAGAAGCTACTACCTGAGAATATAGAAAATCTCCTGTATTTGTATAGTAAAATAATTTGAAATTTTGTTTCATTTGTTCTGTGATTTTTGGCTTTACTTGGTAACCGGTAAATAAATTAGCTCCGCCACAGGTTGGAAAAGCACCTCCTCCGTAATTTGATGCATATTCTGCTACAAAAATACCTGTTAAAAACTGAGATCCTCCAGATGATCCTGTAAAATAAACATTGTTAGTATCTATATCAAATTTAGAAACTAGATCTGTAGTGATTAATTTATTAAGATAATCAGCTTTGTATCTAGGAGCTACATACCATCTTTTTACCATTCCAGGAGCTAAAACACTTACTAAAATTAGATTATATTCTTTAGCTATAGGAATTAACTGGTTTACAATCCAGCTACTGTAATAATCTCTGGCTTCATCTCCATGAAGGTATACTAAAAGTCCGTAGGATCCTTTGTTAAGTTCGTTATCAGGTATCATTAATTTATATTCACTGGAAGAAGCAAACATCCCTGAGGTAGAAAAATTAAATTTATAAAATACACCTTTTTTTAAATCTGCGACATTCACTGGAGGTTGTTGGGTAGTTGGTTGAACGGATTGTCTGTTTTGATTTGTGTAGTTATTATTGTAATTATAATTATAGTTGTAGTTATTATAATTTCTGTATCCTCTATTGAAAAAAATTTGACAAAATGCTGTTGAACTAAAAAATAAAAAATTTAATAAAATCAATGAAATCTTTATTAGTCTTTTTTTATTTAACATAACTCCTCCGGTAGATTGTAAACGTTATTAGCTGAGTCTTGTTTTAGAAAAATATAGTAAAAACAGTGAATTATACTGCTTTACTAAAGAATAAATTTTGAATTTCTACTATTAACTACAGGATGAGGTCTGTATTATAAAATGTTTAAGAAAACAACTTTAAAGCTCACGGATGACTATATTTTTGTAAAAAAAAGGAATAAGTAGCGGATACTAAAAAGGATCTGAAAGATTTCAGATCCTTTTACTGTTTCGCCGGTACCAAAAAATGGCGGGAGCGATGGGGCTCGAACCCACGGCCTCTGCCGTGACAGGGCAGCGTTATAACCAGCTTAACTACGCCCCCAACGAAACGACATAGATGATAATGACAGTGCTAGGGTGTTTTGTCAAGATAGAAATCGATCTCTTTTTGTAAAAGTGGAGTGAAAGTGAGATGTTGTACTTTTAGACAATACCTATTAGAATATAAGGGTTATACAAATATTATTAGTATACTGATAGAAAGAAGTTGAAATGAAAAGAATCATAGTTACAACCGCTTGTATAAGTTTTATTTGTGTACTTTGTATAAGTATTACTCGTATAATGCTTGCTCCTCTGGAAGATAGTAATAAGAGAATGGATAGGATTAAAAATATAGTTAAAGTCTCTTCTTTAGGCAAAGATCTAGATAAGAACACTTCACAGAAAGAATATGAAGATGTTTTTGAACGAAATTTCAAGACAATTTATTGGAATATTCAAGGTAAAAAAATAAGTTCCAAGAAAGAATACGAAAATAATAATCACTTACTTTATATAAGAAACTCTATGATCTCTATTCCTGAGATAGAAGAGATTATTCCAGTGTATGTCGTACAAAAAGATAATGCTGAATCTACGGAAATAATTATGCCAGTATATGGAAAAGGACTTTGGTCCACTATGTATGGACTAATATCGGTTGTTGGAGAAAAACTTGATACTATCGGAGGAGTACTTTTTTATGAACATGGAGAAACTCCAGGTCTAGGAGATGGTATAACAAAATCAGAGTGGACTGATAATTTTATAGGAAAGAAGCCTTTTGATAATGAAACTAATATTAACGTTATCTTTGAAGTAGTAAAAGGAGGAGTTAGCTCTCAGGATAAAGATAAGGATCATAAGGTAGATGGAATAAGTGGAGCTACTCTTACAAGTAAAGGAGTAGAACATATCCTAAGATTTTGGTTGTCTTTTGATATGATGGGAAATTTTTTGGAAAAAATTCGAAATGATTCTAAATTTTTAAATGAATAAAGATTGAAGGAAAATGAAAATATTAAAAATTAAACTTAAGGATTAGTTTAGATGAATGTAAAGAAAACTCTTTCATTAAATAATAACGTGGTACTGGCTCAAATACTAGGTGTATGTTCAATTCTTGCAGTAACTTCTAATCTTAAATCATCTTTAATAATGGCTGTGTCAGTAATATGTGTAGCTTCAGTATCTTCTTTTCTAGTATCTTGTCTTAGAAAATTTATATATAAGGATGTAAGACTTCTTATTCAAATGCTTATCATATCAACTATTGTAGTAATCGTAGATATGTGTATCAAAGCTTTCTTCTATGATATATCTAAAACACTTTCTGTATTTGTATCTTTAATTATCACAAACTGTATTATTCTTGGAAGAACAGAAGGATTTGCTATAAAGAATAAACCACTGGCTAGTTTTATAGATGGTATGTTTACAGCACTAGGGTATGCATTTGTAATTTTATCAGTAGGAGTGGTTAGAGAACTTATAGGACAGGGAAGTCTTTTTGGAGTAGAAATTCTAAAGTTAAAAAGTGCTGGAGGTTGGTATGAGGGGTGTTCTCTATTTGTACTTCCAGCAAGTGTTTTTTTTATTATAGCTGTGTTTATATGGATACTACCTATAAATCAATCGAAAAAGTAGGAAACCTAAAACTAAAATTTGGTGTTTATAAAAGGTAGGAATAATATATGGAAAGTTTAGAATACGTAAAATCACTTTTTACTTTGTTTTTAAGATCTGCACTTTGTGAAAATCTTGCTCTGTATTTTTTTCTAGGAATGTGTACTTTTATAGCTATAAGTAAAAGTCTTAGAGCAAGTGTAGGACTTGGAATAAGTGTGGTGTTTGTTCAAACTATAACTGTTCCTATTAATAATTTAATTCATAGCTATCTTTTGGGAAGAGATCTTCAGGTATTTGGAGTAATTTTATACATAGCAACTATTGCTCTAGTGGTTCAGATGCTTGAGATGGTACTTGATAGATTTTTTCCTAGTTTATATCAAGCTCTAGGGATATTTCTTCCACTGATCACGGTAAACTGTGCAATTCTTGGAGCAAGTCTTTTTATGGTAGAGAAAGGACTTAATTTTTCTCAAAGTATCGTTTATGGATTTGGTTCTGGTATTGGATGGGCGGGTTCTATTATTATTCTTGCAGGAATTAGAGAAAGACTTAAATACAGTGATGTACCTTGTAGGTTAAAAGATACTGGAATTACCTTTATTATAGCAGGAATTCTTGCTTTAACCTTTATGGCTAGTAGTGGACTTTAGTTGTAAAAGAAACGAGGTTCTAACCATCACATAAAACCATGGAAGGAGGAGATAGGAAGTGATTGAATCTTTAGAGGATAATTTATGGTTTCTTGTTAGATGTGAGCTGGTGTTCTTACTGGTAATAGGTCTTATGGTAACTCTGCTATTTTGGGTTAAATCAAAAGTAGCTGTAAGTAAAGAATGTGTGGTTGATATTAATGATGGATTTAAAAAAATTGTAGCTTCTTATTCTTCTAAATTATTTGAAATTTTATCTGGGAATGGAATATATCTTCCTTCTGCTTGTGGAGGAGGAGGAACCTGTGGAATGTGTAAAGTAAAACTAAAAGATCCAGGAGAGCCTGGACTTATAGATAGGTCTATTCTTACAAAACATGATTTGGATGAAGGACTAAGACTTGCTTGTCAACTTTCTTTAAAACAGGATATAAAGATTAATCTTCCTTCTTCTGTAATGGATGTAAAAAAAAGAAAGTTTAGAGTTATTTCCAATAAACAACTTACCCCCCTTATATATGAGATAAAACTTGTTCCAGTGGATGGTGATATGTTTGAATTTGAAGTTGGAGATTACATTCAGGTAGAGCTTGAAACTAAAGAAGATACTTATATAAGGGGGTATTCAATGGCAAACTCTTCTTTAGAAAAGGATTATATTCTTTTGAATATAAGACTTGCAGTTCCTCCACGACCTAGACTTCCTGTAGGAGTAGTATCATCTTTTCTTACCAGTAGAGCAAAAGGAGATGAAGTTATGATAACAGGACCATATGGAGAGTTTCATATTAGTGAGAATGAGGTTCCTATGGTATATGTTGCTGGGGGAGTTGGACTTTCAAGTATCAGAGCTCATGTTGTTGAACTTTTGGAAGGAAGAGGTAGTAAAAGAAAGATATCTCTTTGGTATGGAGTAAGAACTAAAAAAGATGGGTACTATATTGAAGAGATGGCAAGCTTTATGGATAAGTATCCTAATTTTAGTTTTAATCTAGTTTTATCTAACGAGAGTGTTGAACCTGGGATGGTAAATAAACAGGGGTATAATTTGTATACAGGTTTTGTTCATGAAGCCCTCTATCTTAATTTATTAAAAGATAGTCTTGATGCATCAGAATGGGAATATTATTTTTGTGGACCTTCTTTGATGAATAGAGGAATGATAGGACTTTTAGCTGATCTTGGTGTAAAAAGATCAAATATTTACTTTGATGATTTTGGTTAATATGATTAACTGAACTTAACTAGGTATCCGTAGAGTCAAGTTTGGAGAAGGTATGAATTTAAAAATTAAATCCATTATAAGTCTACTTGTTTTAATTGTTATATGTATCTTAATTGGGGTATTAAGAAATGTAGATCAAGAGGAACAAATAGGGGTAAAACGTATTATAAGTAGTAAAACTATGGGTACTACTTATTCTGTAAGTTTTGTAGATACTACCTCATCTATGAAAGAAGAAGATTTGTTTGCACTACAAGAGAAGATAGACGGAGTATTAAACAGGGTAAATATGATGATGTCTATCTATGAGTCAAATTCAGATATTATGAACTTTAATAATTATAAAGGTACAGATTGGTATGAGATTCCTGAAGAATTATACCAGTTAATTAAAGAAGCAATCTCAATATCTGAGCGGACAGGTGGTTATTATGACATCACTGTAGGGGATCTTGTAAAGCTTTGGCAGTTTGGTCCTGAAAGTAGTAGGATTGAAGATGATCCATCGAGTATTCCTTCAGAAAAAGAAATTCATAAGGTGTTAGAATATACTGGGTATAAAAAAATAGCAGTAAAACAAGAGGGGGATAAATTCTTTGTAAAAAAATCACATCCTAAGATCTTTTTGGATCTTTCTTCTATTGCTAAGGGGTATGGAGCTGATTTGGTATCTAAATTACTAGAAGAGGATGGAATTTCTAATCATTTGGTTGAAGTGGGAGGAGAACTTATTGCTAGAGGGGTAGGAGCTGATGGAAAACCTTTTAGAGTAGGAATTCAACAACCTACAAGTCTAGATGCATTACCAATGAAAGTTTTAGATATAACAGGGAAGGCTATAGCAACGTCAGGAAGCTATGAAAATTATTATACGGTGAATAAAAAACAATACTCTCATTTGATTAATCCTATAACAGGACAATCTGAAATATCTCCAGTTTTGTCTACTTCAGTGATAGCTCCTACTTGTCAAACGGCTGATGCTTGGGCTACAGCTTTGTATTTAGTTAAGATGGAAGAAGGGTTAAAAATAGCAAATGAGTTAAATTTGGGAGTTTATTATATATATCTTAATGAACAGGGTAAGATGGTTGATGTGTGGAATGATGAATTTTCCAAGTATTTGGAACAAAAATAAGAAAGATTCGTCAGATATTGTTTGAAAAAAAATTATTTTAGTATATATCAATATTAAAAAAATGATTGTTAAAATCGTAGTAGTTGCTAGAATATGATGATCCTTTGTATGTGTGACGTTTTACTTATTCATAGTAAAAAAATGATGAGGTATCTAAGCAATAATGTTAACACTTGAGAAAAAAAATATAGCCAGTGACCTTGGAAAAAAGACAGTTAAAGCTAGAGTTTCTTTAGCAGGAAAATCAACTTCAAAACGATCTTCTTCTTCTAAGGGGGCATCGAGTTCTAAGAAAACATCAAGTTCAAAAAAGGATTCTTCTAAGAAGAGTTCATCTAAGGTTGTAAAAAAGACAGCCACTAAGCCTGTAAAAAAGGCTGTTAAGGTTGTTAAAAAAGATAAAAAAACTACAAAAAAAGCTGTAAAGGTTAAGGTTGTAAAGAAAGTGGTTAAAAAGGTTGCTCCTAAGAAAGTGGTGAGTTCAAAAAATAGTAAGACAAAGGTAACTAAGGCCAGTAAATCTAGTAAAGCTGTGTCTAAAGCAAAGGTTGTTTCTTCAAAGAAAGCTGTAAAGAAAGAGGCTCCTAAGAAAACAGTTAATAAAAAGGAAGTTAAAAAGACTCCGATTGTTTCTAAGAAGATAGAGTCAAAATCTTCTAGTAAGGTTGTTAAAGCTAAGTCTGAGCCTAAGAAGGTTTCTAGTGTTGAAAAAAAGACTACTTTAGCTAAAGAAACTTTAAATAAAAAAAAAAAAAAACAAGAAGAAGAAATTGTTTTAGCTGATGCTACTACTAGTGAGAAAGTTAGTAAAAAAGCTGAAAAATCGACAAAAGATAAAAAATCTTCTAAGGATGCAAAGTTGCAAAAAGAAGCCTTGATTGTTCAAGAAGTTGTTAACACTCTTGTAAGTAAGGCTGAAGATACTGGATTTGTTACATACAAAGATATAAACGAGTTATTACAGAAGGATAAATTATCTTCGAAAGTTTTAAATGCAGTTCTTTTTTCTTTGTCTGAGAAAAAAATTCAGATTAAGGAAGCTCATCTTGAAGATTCTATGGAATCTATTCTTGATGATATAGGTGAAGATATAATTTTAGATGATGATGTTGGTAGTGATGATGGTTCTTCTTCTGTAGATGAATCAGAGGGAGAGGAGTCTTCTGCTAAGGCCTCGGTAGCTGATGTACTTGGAAGGTCTAATGATCCTGTAAGAATTTATCTTCGCAAGATGGGAAGTGTGTCACTTCTTTCAAGAGAGGGAGAGGTAGAAATCTCCAAAAAGATAGAAGTGGGAGAAAATATAATTTTAGAAAAACTTTTTGATCTTCAACTCGGAAGAACAACTTTTGTTAATACTGCAAGGAAGTTCTTGAAGGATGAAATTAGAATGAAAAACTTCATCAAAGGTTATGATGAAGAAGAAAGTTCTGCCAATGAGTTATTGATTCAAGAAAGAGTAAAAGAAAGTACCAAAGCGTTTTTATCTTCTTATGATAAATATGAAGCTATGGTTAATGGAAGTAAAAAAGCAAAGCCTGCAGATATAGAGAAGAAAAAACAAGATGTACTAGCTAAGCTTAAAGAGTTAAACATCAACCGTAGACTTATGAGTGGTGTTATAGATAATTTGGCTTATTATAGTAACGCAATTAAAGAAGCAGAACAGGATAGGGTTCACTATGCTAAAAAGATGGGACTTAGTGTAGAGGACTGTGCTAAATATATTAAAGAACATGAAAATGAACCTATTGGAACAATTAGTCCAAGAGATTGGAGTAGGATGGTTAGAAACTTCATAGCTGCTGGAGTAGCTATTGAAAAATCTCAATCAGAATCTGGATTATCTAAGGATGAATTGTTCCAAACCTATAATGAACTTAACGAAGTTAGAGTTCAGACTGAAGAAGCAAAAAAAGAGTTAGTAGAAGCTAACCTAAGACTTGTAGTATCTATAGCTAAGAAATATACCAATAGGGGGCTACAATTCTTGGATCTTATTCAAGAAGGAAATATTGGGCTTATGAAGGCTGTAGAAAAATTCGAATATAGACGTGGGTATAAGTTTTCAACCTATGCTACATGGTGGATTAGACAAGCTATAACTCGTGCTATAGCGGATCAAGCTAGAACTATTCGTATTCCGGTTCATATGATTGAAACTATCAATAAACTTATTAGAACCAGTAGATATTTGGTTCAAGAAATGGGAAGAGAACCAACAGCTGAAGAAATTGCAGCTAAGATGGATCTTCCACTGGATAAGGTTAGAAAAGTTTTAAAGATTGCTGTAGAACCTATATCACTTGAAACTCCTATTGGAGAGGAAGAAGATAACCATATTGGAGATTTTCTGGAAGATAAGTCCCAATCATCTCCTTCTGACAGTGTTGTTTCTGGAAGTTTAGAGGAACAAACTTTAAGAGCTTTAGCAACATTGACTCCTAGGGAAGAAAAAGTACTTAGAATGAGATTTGGTATTGGTGAAAAAAATGATCATACTCTAGAAGAAGTAGGTCAAAACTTTAATGTTACCAGGGAAAGAATAAGACAGATTGAAGCAAAAGCTTTAAGAAAACTTAGACATCCATCTAGATCTAAGAAACTAAAAGCTTTCATAGAATCTTAATAATATGAGGAAATAGTGGTGTTAGTCTCTCGGTTTGATCTTGGAAATGGTGGATTGCTGCTGCAGTGGAAACTGGGAGCTATGGAGAATTTTACCTATCTTATTGTGGATGAGGCGGTAGGAGTAGCTTCTCTTATAGATCCAGGATGGGATTCTGATTTTATACTAGCTGAACTTGATAATCTGTCCTGTAGCTTGGAATCAGTTCTTTTAACTCATCATCATTTTGATCATGTAGATGCTCTAGGAGGGGTACTTAAAAGTTTTCCAAGGGCCCGTGTATATGCAACAGCACAGGAAAAATCTTATTATAATCTAGAGTATGTCAATGAAACTTTAAATGATGGGGACTTTATTAAAGTTGGTAGTATCAAAGTTCAATGTGTTTTAACTCCAGGGCATACTTCGGGAAGTTGTTGTTATTTTGTAGCTGATAAATATCTATGTACTGGAGATACCCTGTTTGTAGATTCTTGTGGAAGATGTGATCTAGAAGGAGGATCTGCCTACGATATGCAATCGAGTCTTAAAAAGATAGTATCTTCATTTTCAGATGATACAGTGATTCTTCCTGGACATAAATACGATGATGAGCGTGATCAAGATACTCTAGCTAATCAGAAACGCACTAACTATTACTTGAGGTTTAATCACGAATTATAGTTTTTATAGTTTTTTGTTTCTATAATTTATCAATACCGGGAATATCAGCTCCAATACTTTTGATTGTAGATTTTAAAAATTCTACGTTTTCTTTCAAAGCAGGAGAAGCATAGCAGACCGAGACATATCCAGATTCTTCCGAATCAGCATGTCCTGAGGCAACACCTATAACCTTAGAAGTTCCCTCAATTAGAAGCGGCCCTCCTGAATCTCCTACTTGAAGTGTAGGACGATCTATGTAGTTAGGAAGGTTTTCATCAATTTTTGATCTTACCTCAACTGTACCCTTGTGACAGAACGAAGTTTGAGAAGTAAAGTTAGTTCCGGTTGTTAAAGGAGTACTTTTATTAAGCTCTTTTTCCCAGGAATTAGGACCATAACCTATAAGTCTTACTGGAGTACCAGAAGCAGGATAACGAGTACTGATTGAGGCTAGTGGAATATCTTTAAAAGGTGCGTCATCAAATACAATTACAGCTATATCAAAAGGTCGTTTTAAATGATACATAGAATTGTTTTGGTTTTCTATAACAACTTTTTCGTATCTAGGATGCCATTTTAATTTATTGGTAGTGTATTTTTTTCCGTTAACTTGTATTTCTATTTTTTTGTAGTAGCGTATTGAAATAGGCTTTTGGGATTCGTCATATTCAGCTGATGGATCTGTTATACAATGTGAGGCTGTAATTAAGGTAGTAGGGGATACGGCCACTGAACCACATATTGGATCCTCATCGTCGGGAACCTGAAAGTCTTCTACACTATAATCTTTTGCAACTATTTTTATAACATAAGGATAATCAGTTGTAATATCTCCTCCTAAAACCTTAGGAGAGGAAGAGGGAGTACTCTTACACGATAGACAAGAAAAGAATAGATAGAAGATAGATATTAGGGCTCGGTTAAAGCTAATACGGTGGATGTGCATAAGAACCTTTCCATACTTTAAATAAAATATTAAAAACAACTAGGATATTATACAAAATTTTAGATTTTTGTACCGTAAATATAAGTAATATTTGGTATAATGTAGAAAGGTTTAAATATCATAAGTAGATTAATCTGATTCTGGGAGAAAGTATGACAAGAACAATACAGGGAGCGAGTGTGGTTGATATAAAGGAGCAGAAAATAAGTAAAGATCAATCGGTAGATCAATTAAATGAAGACTTACCGGTTGAATCGACTACAAACTTTAATCTTGAAGATAATACAAACGATAGTAAAAAGTTAGTTGTATCAGATACCAGTGAAACTTCTAGTAAAGATAATAATTTGGGAGAAGAAGGCTTGTTAAATGATGGTGAAAGTGACGTGGATAAGGAGGATGAGGAGGAACTAGTAGAATCCAAAGCACAAGAAAATATTGAAACCACCAGTCAAGATCAAGTGGAAACAACAACTGAGACAGAGGGAGAAACCCAAGGAGTAAGACGTGGTTTTGAATTTAAAATATCAGAACCTGTTACTGAAGTAAGCCAAGAAACACTAGAGACAATCTATGAAGGACATCTAAAATGGGTGGAAGCACTGCTAAACCCTAATAGAAAGGTGTTTGAAGGAAGAGCTAATTTATCTGGAGCGGATCTTTCGGGATTTAATCTAGATGGTATGAATTTTTCAGGAGCTAGTTTTAAAGAAACTAATCTTAGAGGAGCTTCCCTTATAGGGACTAATTTTACTGGAGCGGATCTTACGGGTGCAGATCTTACTGGAGCGATGTGTAGTAAAACTAAGTTTAGACGAGCTATATTAAGTAAAGCCTGTTTAATTGGGGTGGATTTAGAGAGTTCAGATCTTACGGGAGCAGTGCAACTAGGAACGGTTTTTAAAGAAAAAGAGAATAAAGAAGAAAGTAGTAAAGATATCTTGGTAGAAACTGATGATAGTGAAGGAAAACAAAACCTATCAGAAGATAACACCCTATCCACTCAAGAGGAGTTAACGTAGAAGTTTCATCTGGAGTTTAAAAAAGGTTATATTTTTAATACTACAGTGGGAATTTATCTTCCAGTACCTGGCTGATGTTATAGCGATTGTAGATAGATCAGAACAGATGTCTGAAGAGGAGCTGGAGTTAGTACTAAGTTCTAACTGACATAAAGAATTTGATTTTAAAGACTGGTTAGAATAAGACGAACAATAAGTAGTTAAGGCTTTTTCGGGATCTTCTAATAGTAAGTAACGAAGATTAAGAGAGTCCTTACAAGTAGATTGAACCTCAGAAGAAGCCTTAACTATAAGGTTTCCTACAAGTACCGTAAAAATAGCAAAAAATACTTTAAAATGAGAAAACATAAAACACTAGAAATTATCAAACTCAGCTGGATCTACAGTTTCTGAGATTTCCAGTTTATCTGACATTTTTGTAACTCTATCTTTAAAAATCTTAGATATAAAAGATACAGCAGTTAGTGAAATTACAGCAGCAAAAGTAGAAACTATAACATATTCAATTGCAGCTCCACCGTAGTTTTTTGATCTTAAGCCTGGAAATATACATGATCTATATAACATAAATTTTCTCCTATTAGAGTAAAACAAAAACTTAAAAACCATATTAGGAGTTTTAAAAAGATAAAAAAGACATATTTTTTTTTGTTAAAATGTACCTTTTTGATGAGAAAATTTTAGCTTATTTAATAATAACAAGAAGATAGGGTAGAAAAGAAAAAAGAACTGATAAAAAAATAAATTCTTGAACCTAAAATATAGCACATGTTAAAATATATACGTTTGTAGTTTTAATGGATTTATAGGTGTTACAGGGGGGTGCGATGTATAAAAAATTGTTGTTTTTAGGATCATTGGTATTAGTTTTTAGTTTTTCATCTGTATCTTATGCAAAGGTAATTGATCTTTATATCAATACAAAAGGAGCTGCAGTAATACATCAAAGTACTGATGTTAAAGCAGATATTTTAGATGATGCTGAAAAAAATGAAATTGAAAAGTTTTTGGAAGATTATGATGATATCGCTACAGCAGTATCATTAGGTGTAAACTTCAGAATTGTATCTGGTCTTTATCTTGGTATTCAATATAGTTATGAACTTCAATCAGGGGATAAAGAAAAGGATATTTACGATGATGATGCTGATAAAGAAGCATTTAATACAGAAGTTCAACAAATTATCCCAACTATTGGTTGGAATCTTCCTACCTTTGCAAATTTCATGAATATCTTTTTAGAAACAGGTATAAGTATTTGGAATAAAACCTCAGTTGATAAATCAAAATATCATGGAGAAGGAAAGCATATGGATGTTGATGTAGATTTAAGTGGTTATCTATCAGTTGGGTTAAATTTCCAAATATTAAGTTGGTTTTCTATGTATCTTAAAGATAGTATCTCTTATAATAAACAAACATATAAATATGATGAAGACGATGATAAATATAAGGTAGAAACAAAACGTACCTATTTTACATTTGAATTTGGACCTAAATTTAGTTTCTAGGTTTTTGAGTTTGTAAATACTTATTAAATTTAATACAAAAATCTGCAGTTGAGTGTTTCTCTACTGCAGATTTTTAGTACTAGAAGTTGACGTATATAAAAAATAATAAGAATATTTCGAATATTTATCTTTTATCATTTTTTTTTATAAAAGCGAGTAACGAGGTTCGAACTCGCGACCTTCTGGATGGGAACCAGACGCTCTACCAACTGAGCTATACTCGCATACCATTCTAGAGTTTAGATACAAATAAAAATATATCAACTAATTTTTTCTACTCAGGTCTATACGTTAAACCTAAAGTTTATAATATCTCCGTCTTTTACCTGATATTCTTTACCTTCTAGCCTATATAACCCCTTAGCTTTAATATCTTTCATTGACTTATACTCTTTCATACACTCAAAATCTACAACCTCAGCACGTATAAAACCTCTTGCTATATCAGAGTGAATCTTTCCAGCAGCTTCTAGAGCAGAAGCCCCAATAGGTATAGTCCAAGCCTTACATTCATCCTCTCCAACAGTAAAAAATGATGATAGTCCAAGTGCTCGGTATGCTTCTTGAATTAACCTGTTTTTAGCTAGCGAGCTAACTCCTAGATCTTTCATAAAATCAAGTCTTGATTCATCATCAAGTTCAGCTAGATCTAACTCTAACTTAGAAGATAAAACTACAGCATTTGATAGAGTTGATAAAAGATCACTATCTTCTATAAAATAAGATACCGGACGAGAAATATCTGACTCACTACAGTTTATAACTACCAGCTCAGGTTTTAGAGAAAATAGTTGAAAACCTCTTAGAGAAGCCATTCTTTCAGGTGAAAAAGAAGAAAAATCAGGTTTTTCTCCCTTTTCTAGTGCTTGAATAATAGATCTTAAATCTTTTAACTCTTTACTGTCTTGATCTTTATTACGGGACTTTCCTTTCTTTATAGCATCTTCTAATCTATCAGCTCTTGTGGATAGGGATACAATATCTGAGAGAATGAATTCTTCTCGTAAAGATTTTAATGAAGAAGATACTTCCTTAGAGGTAAAAGCATCTAGTACAAAAATAAAAGCATCTGAATTTTTAGCAGTAGAAACTCTTTGAGAGAAAGACTCATCTTTTGGAGTAAGACCAGGAATGTCTACAAATTCAACAGTAGCGAATGTCTTTTTAACAGGGTTAAATAAAGTTGCTAAAAAGTTTAATCTTTCATCCTCAACCATACACAGTGCAGATTGTCCCTTCATACCTAAGGAAGGATCTGGCACGGCTCCAGTAATAGCTTGAAACAAGGTAGTCTTTCCAGATTGAGTATAACCGATAAGTCCTATTTTCATATAAAAAATGCTCCAACCCTATAATTATTCAGTTAAAAACACAGCAGATCTATAAGATCAATATAGAAATATAGAAAATCATTTCTTAATTATCAAGGTAATAAAAAGATACCCTTCAAAAATGAAGGGTATCTAATCAGTACATAATAGTCATTATACAAAACTTTAAATACTACTTCCTTCAACAAGCATTAGAAGAACCATGATACAAACCCATTCTTCAATACCTGATATAAAATCTTTACCATCTTTAAGATAATGAGTAAAAGTCTTGAAGTTGGTATAGTTTTGTTCTTTAGAACCAAGAATAATCTCAGTATTGTTAAAGTGAGATAAATCTCCTAGATTCATTTTTACTCTTGCTTGTGTTCCATACTCTTTAGTCTCGAAACCTATTTCTGTCGAAGGATTAGCTCCAAATCTCATAATAAGAGTATTGGTATTGAAGAATAAAAAGTCATTTCGGTCTTTTTCAGGAACTTGAGATTGCTCTAAAAGTAACTTTCTACCTCTTGCATCAACTCTAGCAAATCCACCGGTATCACCAGGACTTTTTGGAACAAATATAAAGGTTCCATCTACACTAGGATCCTTACTGGTAACATTACGATATGCAACTATTTCCCTATGGATAAAACCAAGAACTTCTAGGTTATTAAACAGAAGAGAATCAATTCCTCTTCGTTCTAATTGTTGTATCCTCGCTGTAGATTGTAGATATTCAACAATTGAACTAACTCCTGGTGCATTACTTATAGCATCTTCAATCCACAATACTTCATCTTCTGTACTATCGGTATAATTTATAGGAGGAATAAGTTCCATATAACCAAATAGGAAAGTTTCATGTAACTGTTCACTTGCTTGAAGATAATTATAAAGAGCCATTCTTATCCCAGCATTAATTTGTTCATCTGAAGAGAAAGTTCTTGTCATATAGGTATTTTTAAAATCTTCTATATATTTTTTAATGTATTCATGGTTGTGTTCTCCAGTCCAAAAATCCAGTACATAATAAGAGTGTGTAAGAGCTGAAATTATAGCAGCAGTAAGAATTTTTAAATCTATTATATTGATAGCTTTTGGACGGAACTGATATTTTTCAATAATAGGTCTTGTTCTGGTAACAAGTTGAGCCTTTACATTTTTTACTAATTTTCTAATATCTTCTGGAGTAATTCCTGTTTCAATCTGTATTTTCATCAAAATTTCTTTATAAGTTAAATTTTTTGAAGCATCCTTATCTTTTGCTTTAATAGAATCTAGAACTTTTTTGATATCCTTTAACATTCTTTCACAATCAGAATTTCCAACACATAAACTGAGTACAAATTCACTAGGTACATCACTGTTGTCTTTATTCTCTAAAAGAGCTTTTAAAACTTCCGTATCCTTTCCGGATTTAAATACACCGTCAGCAAATACTAAAATACTTCTTTCTTTTGGGGTAATAAAATCAGATATGTTTAATGGAACAAAAGCTTTAATTATATTACCACCTCTCGACCAAGCTCCTCCAGCAGAGGTAAAAAGATAAGTTTTCCCAAAGCCTAAATTGTATCCATATCTTTGAAGAACTGCAGATATTTGAATAGGAAGAGAACTTAAATTATTGGTACTGTTAGAAGCTTTAAGAGTTCTTAGATCAGATATATGCTTCATTATTTTAGGAGTAGACATATCTATAGTATGAACTAAATCAGCTTCTTCTAAACGCCTTGTTCCTTCTATAATACTTTTTTGAAAACCAGATGCTCTTTGTTCTAAGAAAGCTTTTTCAAAAATACGTCTTTTTTCAGGTGACATTGGATCAAAAGATCCATCTGTTTTAGCATTACCAAGAGCAAGTATTTGTTCTACATTTAGTCCTTCTTCAGCTAAGAAAAATTTAGCACATTCTTTAAAATCTAGAGAAAAAAGATCAAAACTCAGAAAACAGGACAACAACCAAAAGTAAATAATTCTACGCATAGTAAAACTCCAAATTGGTAAACATTTAAATTAGATGTATTGTAAAACTTGAAAAGAAAAAAGAAACCACCTTGAGAATTTTTAGGCAGTCATAATTTTCATATATTCGTATTTTACATTTATAAATAACAAGTACAGAAAATTAAATCAATATAAAATTGGTTTTATTTCAATTTTTGTCGAGTAATATATTATATTCATAATATGTATAATTGATTTCCTTTTATATATTAGATTTTTTGTTTTCTCTTAGGTATAAGACGATCTGTTAAGTTTTTGTGAGTGAAACAAAACATACGCACGATGGTAAAGATTTTGGGGTGGTTATTTTTACTATCGAAGTTTTGTTCTCCTTATATGGAAAGGTCATTCTTAATGGAATGACCTTTTTTTTAATTTGAAGAAGAAAGAATAGAGTTAATTAATTCATCCTGTTTATCTCTTATATCTACTATAGATGAGAGTTTCTTTGCGTTATTTATAATAGCAAAAGCAATTATATCTCCACTAGCATTCCACATATATCCAGCAATATTTGCTACAGCTACAGGTGAAGTTAGAGTTCCTGTTTTTGCTCTAATTTTTCTTAGATAAGATCTTTTCTTTAAAGAACCGTTTTCTTGAGGAATAGCTAAAGATAAAAGATACTCTTGAAAAATATCATCTCGTCCATACATATAAATAAGAAGGTCTAGTACTTGTTTTGAAGATAGTCTATTTCCTGTAGAAAGACCTGAACCATCTTCTATTTTAAATTCTTTTTCCATTTTGACCTTTGTTTTTAAAAAATCTTCAATAACAGATAAACCATCTTTTAACGATATGTTTTTATCCTTTTTTAGAGTTCCTAAAGATTTGCTTATAGTATCAGCCATAAAGTTATTTGAATACTGATTTATTGATGTTATCAGTTTGAATATAGGATCTCCCTTATATTCTAAAAGTAGATGCTTTTCTTCCTGTGGGTAGGTTTTAGTTGATTTTCTCTCAACAATTTCTATACCAGCGTTTTTTAAAAAAGCTTTACTGTATTCCTGAGCGATCATAACAGGATCTGAGATAGAACAATATTTTTTCTTGAGTTTAGAGTTAACTCCTATAGTTCCAGAGATTTCAAGAATATTACCATGTGACAAGGATGTTCTTTCAAGTGTTAGTTTAGATCGATCTCCACTTACAGTTTTAACTTTGTTTTTTATAACTACATTATTTAGTATCAGAGGATACATCTTTACTAATGGAGAAGATCCAACAGTTGGACCTGGATAAATAGATAAACTAAGGGTATTAAAGTTTACAGCAAAAGCAGTGATAGGAGCATCATAAGAACGCTGTGAGTAATTAATAGATTTTCTTCCTGAAGAAAACATATCATCATCAAACAGGGAATTATCAATTAATATATTCCCCTCTATTTTTTTTATTCCCATAGCTACTAAATCATGACAGATAGCAAACATCTTCTCACTTGTAATATAAGGATCTCCTCCTCCTACTATTATTAAATCTCCATTAATAATTCCACTGGTAGGATTAAACTGACCTTGATAGTAAATATTAGTAGAAAAGGTTTTAGTAGGTCCCCAAGTATCTAGTACAGTAGCTGTAGTTATAAGCTTTTGTAAAGAAGCAGGAATAAGCGGTATATCAGAATTTTTTTCATATATTATTTTGTTCTTAGAGAGGTTATAAAATATTATTGAACTTTTAATATCAGGACTAAATAAAGAAAAACAAAACCCATAGCTACTATATATAATTCCAATAAATCCTATAAAGAATCTTACTAAGATAGATTTTTTAACTGTATTTATTTTCATACTCACCACACATACTAGATGTTAATTTATAAATTTGGTATAGAGCTAAAATCTTATTTTATAAATTATATCATCAAAAATTAGTGGTGTATACATCCTGTCTTGAGACTTGATCAACTTCAGATTATAAATCTGAACAAGCTTTTAGATATCTTTCTAGGTTAAATTCTTTTTTTAAACTGAATCTTTCTGTAATAGAAGAGTCAAAATTTCCAGCAAGTCTAGCTTCAAATTCTAACCAAACTCCAAATATATCATATACTGTATCTTGCATTAAAAATGCAAGGTTCAGTATATCTAAAGAAGTTCCCTTGTTATTAAATACAAAGTTAGCATGATACTGACTTACAAACGCTCCACCCTGTCTTTTACCCTTCATGGAAGCTTTGTCCAGTAAAAAAGAAGCCGGTTTTTTTTCTACAGTTGGCTCTAGACCATCAGAGAGATAATCGTTTTTAAACATACATCCACAACTTGGATATTTAAATTGATTCTTAGAAATACGAGAAATCTGAACTTCCCTCATCTTAGAATCTATCTTAGAAAGGTTTGAAAGAGTAAGACTAAATTCTACAGAGGATATTACACATGAACCAATGGAGGAAAAAATAGAAGTTCTATATCCAATAAAAGGATCTAGGGATCTTTTTAGATTTCCTAAAGCATCAAAGTAGTTAACAGCTTCTACAACCTTATCCATACTACCACCATAACATCCAGCGTTCATATAAGCCGCTCCACCAATACTACCTGGAAGAAGATACATCCATTCGCATCCAGATAGAGATTGCTTTTTGCAAAATAGAGATAGTGTTGTACTTAAACAACCTGCTGAAGCTTGGATGATGTTATCAGATAGAATGGAAATACCATCCATAAGTTTAAGTGAAATTACACTACCTTCAAAATATGATTCACTGATTATTAGGTTAGATCCAGAACCTAAAATAAAATAAGGCCGTCCTTGACTGTTAAGTGTTGTGAAAATTTCTGATAGTTCTTTTTCAGTCTGAGGAAAGTATATACAAGAAACTACTCCACCCGTTCTATAGAAAGAAGCTTTTTTAATATCATAATTTTCAACAGTTCTCATATCAGTCCGTTATTTCTTAATTTTGAGGGGTTTTCATTTATTGTGAAGATATTCAAGTATTGCTCTAGCTGATTTTTTACCAGCTCCCATTGCTGCTATTACAGTAGCAGCTCCGGTTACTATATCTCCTCCAGCCCAAATACCTTTAATCGAGGTAGCCCCGGATTCATCAGTTTCTATATATCCTCTTTTATTTAAACTAAGATTTGAACTTGATGTAAGTATAGGATTTGCAGAAGATCCGATAGCTACAATAACTACATCAGTATCTACATAAAACTCGGATCCTGGTACAGGAACAGGACGAGCTCTTCCAGAAGCATCAGGTTCTGATAACTCCATTTTTATACATTTTACCCTTTTAACATAAATCCCCTCTTCATCAGATTCAAATGCCACAGGAGCTGATAGTGGCAAAAATTCAACTCCCTCTTCTATAGCATGTTCTACTTCTTCAGCTCTTGCAGGAAGTTCCTTCATACTCCTTCTGTATATAAGGGTCACTTTTTTACTTTTAAGTCTTAACGCAGTACGAGCTGCATCCATAGCAACATTTCCTCCTCCTATTACACATACTCGATCTCCAGTAGCAATAGGAGTATCATATTTAGGAAACCTGTAAGCATACATAAGATTGTTTCTTGTAAGATAATCTGATGCTGAAAATATTCTTCCAAGTTCTTCTCCAGGAATATTCAAAAATAGAGGAAGTCCAGCTCCCACACCTATATATATGGCATCAAAATCTTTTTGAAGATCTTCTAAGGATATACTTTTTCCTATAACTGTATTTAAGTGAATCTTTACCCCCTTGGAACAAAGCTCATCTATCTCTTTTTGAACTATAGTTTTAGGAAGTCTAAACTCAGGGATACCATACACTAAAACTCCACCAGCTCTATGAAAAGCTTCGAATATATGGATATCTATATCAGAGTTTTTAGAAAGCTGGCCACTTACTGCGAGAGAAGATGGTCCAGAACCGATAACAGCAACCTTAAACTTTTTACTATTATCTAGACTATCTTTGTAAGATGCTTCAGATTGATTAGATATCTTTATAGAAGAAGTATTGGTAGCAGAAACCCTATCGGCAACAAATCTTTCTAAAAGTCCTATACTGATAGAATTAGACTTTTTATTTAAAATACATTGAGATTCACATTGCTTTTCTTGAGGACAAACTCTTCCGCATACAGCAGGAAAAGAGTTATACTGTTTTATAATACCAAGAGCATCTTCATACTTTTTTTCTCTTATGCATTTAATAAAAGAAGGAATATCAATTCCTACAGGACATCCACTAGTACAAAATTTCTTTTTACATTGAAGACAACGCATAGCTTCAGTTAAAGCCTGATCCTCAGTATAACCACAGGACACTTCACTGAAAGAACAAACTCTTTCGTCTACAGGAAGAAGAGTAGGACGTTGTTTTTGAGATGATGGGGTTGATGTGTTTTTATTATCTATTGAATCTGACATTTATATTTATTCCTCTATTATTATTATTCGTATTTATTCATTATGATTATCAGTACTGATACTTAATTATTTTTATTCAAAGCTTTATCTACGATAATATCGTAAGAACAACGCTCTTCCTGGTTAAAAATTCTTCCTCGTAGAAAAGCTCTGTTCCAATCTACAAGATGTCCATCAAATTCAGGACCATCTACACAGGTAAATTTAACTTTACCATCTATTATAACTCTACATCCTCCACACATTCCTGTACCGTCTACCATAAGTGAGTTTAAACTTACAATTGTAGAAACCTTAAAAGGAAGAGTAGTGTTAGAACATGCTTTCATCATAGGGAGAGGACCTATTGCATAAACAAGATCTATAGCTTCTTTTTCTAGTAAATCTTTAAGTACTGTAGTTACAAAACCTTTTACTCCACAGGAACCATCATCTGTAGCTATAAGAAGTCTATCGGATACTGTAGATAACTTATCCTGCCAGAATAATAGTGATTCGTTTTTAGCTCCTAGAATAGTGGTTATTTTTGTTTCTTTTAGGTTTTCTCTATAAAATTTTGCTATAGGATAGATAGGAGCAATTCCTAATCCTCCTCCTATAAAAACTACTGATTTAGAAGGAATAAGCTTTGAAGGATTTCCAAGCGGTCCTACAAGTGCATATAAAGTATCTGATTCTTTTAACTTAGATAGTTTATAGGTAGAAGTTCCTACAACAATCATCACTAGTGTTATAGTTTTATTCTTAGGATCACTATCTGCAATAGTAAGAGGAATTCTTTCCCCAAATTCATCTACAATCAGTAAAACAAATTGACCAGCTTTGGCTGATAAAGCTATATCTGGTGCATAAACTAAAAATTCAAAACTGTTATTAGATAGAGCCTTCTTTTTTAAAATAGTACCTTGTTTCATAGTTAATATCTGTTTACCGACTAATTAATACATAAGATGAAAAAATATAGTCAATCGGTAGTTCTCCTTCCATCCTAGTTATAATATTTTTAAAATAACAATGAAACAATAGATATTTATACTTTGAGTGTAAATATTTAAATCATAGAAGTAAATATTCGTGAAACGTCTTGTTAAAAAAAAATAGATGTATATCATATTATTTATGCATATCTATTGGATGGAGACGTTATGGTGAGCAATATTTCTACAGATGCTTTGAGGATAAGTAAGATAGTAATATGTTGCTTCTTATTTTTATGGACTCTGTGTTTGTCTTGCTCGGATCAGGATAAGGTATCACCTCCATATAAGGCTTATGTTATGTATCTTGATAAGTCTAAATCCACACTTGGAACTCCATATTATTCACTAGGAAGTAAAGAGTTAACAGATCTAAAGGATATATCTAAATTAGATGGTACTTATTTTTCTATAAGAGAGGGAGGAACTCTTGAAGTAGATACAAGTGGTGGAGCTTTTATCTCAGCTGAAAAATTTGAGAAAGGATCTACACCTAATATCAGGTATAAATTAAAGGATGGAGTAATCATTCCTAAAGATTATAGTTCTTTGATTATGTTATCTGTATTTTATCAGTTTCAAGAAATATTTGGACATCTAGAGGAGTATACCGGAGTTATTCCAAGGGATATAGTGTCTACAGCAGATAATGCTAGGATGTCTATCTGGTATGAACCAGTAGTAACAGATAAACATGAAAATGAATCGTCAAGTAGTTCAGAGATTGCAAAATTAAACGCAGCTTATCTTCAAGGAAATAAACAATTTGTACTGTTTCAAAGATCTTCTCTAGAAAGAGTTCCGATATCTGCAAATTTAAGTGTGCTTGCTCATGAATTTGGTCATGCTCTTTTTGAATATAGTTTCTATGGAAATAAGTACAATCATGATAGAGATGAAGTTTTTGAAATAGATCCTATTTTTGGAATGAATGAAGGTCTTGCAGATTACGTGAGTTTTATATACACGGGAGTAAGTAATATTTTAGGATCGAGCTTTTTATTTGCTGAAGATTATATGCAAAGAGATTTTGCTCAAACAACTTTTACTTATGATAGTATGAAAATAAAAGCTATTAAAGGATCTAAAGATGATACAGAATTGTTAAAGAATTATTGTAATGGTGGGTATTATTGTTTGGGAACCTTGTTTGCTAGATCCTTGTGGGAAGCTTCTAAAACCTCAGGATATGATGGAGAAAAGAGGTATGAATATTTGAAAAAAGTTCTTTCATCTTTAACTAAAGCTAGAGATGTTCTTACTCCAATGGTTTCTGAGTTTACCGATAGGATAGAAACTGAAAACTCAGGAACACAAAAAATAGTAAATACACCTAAGGTATTATCTTTGTTTTTATATGCTCTACTTGTAAATTTAGATGAATCACTGAAAGAAAATCTATGTTCTAGTTTAGTTAAAAATTTTGGATCTGTTATGAACAAAGCTGATCATAGTGGGGTATGTCCTCATGTCACTTTTTCAGTTAATAGAGTGAACTTGTATGATGTATATGAGGATTTTTAGAGGAAGAAGTATGAGGACTACTACATGCGCTTAGGATGGTTTTGTTTTATAACTTGGTTTTTCTTATCTATGATATCAGTCGGTATATGTTATCAGAAGTTAGCTTATGGACAAGAACAGACTGATTCAGTTTATAGTGTAGATAATTCAAGTGATAGTAGTACTAATAGTGGAAATACAGAAAGTAGTATTAACAATAATGAAGTAAAACCTAAAACAAATGTAAAAAAAAGTACTAAATCAAAATCAAGATTAAAATCAAAAACTAGATTGCAAGATAATCGGGTTCAATATAGAAGGACATCCGGATTTTTATCTCACGCAGTAGGTGGAGGAATAAATTGGATGATGAAAAAAGAGTATGGAGAACTTTATCAAAAGAAGGTAATTCCAGAACTCAGTTTTATGTCTTATTTTAATATATATTCTCCATTTTTTTTGAAACATTCCATACGTGTTGGATATTCTTGGATGAAACCCCAAATGCCTCAATCTCTTCAAATTAGAGAAGACGAACTGATAGTTCTTTCTGATGTTGGAGCTTTATATAACTGGTTTGTTGTTCCTAGTTTATATATAGGATGTGGTAGTTTTTATAGAACTACTAAACTGTACACTAAAGATCCTATACATGTTGAACATGATTATATTTCCGATTCTGAGTGGATTTTTGTATGGTACGCTCAATTTGGAGTAGCTACTCCTGTTCTTAGGGATGTAGTGGTACTTGAACCATATGTTAGGTTTTTGTTTGTAAAAGATGATGCAAGGATCAAGTTTTCTTTTGGAGCAGAACTTAGTTATTATCTTGTTAGAAGGTGGTAGAAAGAGTGCAAGTGATTTTAAAAATATTTACTTATTTTTGTAGTTGTTTGAACCCTGGTTCTAACAAGATACTTTCTCGTATTTTTACAATCATATTTATTTTAATTTATCTAGGAATAGTAGGAGAATTTAACTTATATGCTCAACGGGGTAGTGGTTTTAGCTCTCAGGATAATTTTTTAAAAACCAATACTCTATCTGGTTTTCCTGGAATGTTTGATGTGAATTTACCTAAAGAACACAGTTTAGTTATATCTTCTCCAACTTTTATATCCGGTAGTAGTGATATAGCAACTACTGGTGGGTATATGATTATTCCGTATTTAAATGTAGATTTTGGATTTAATGAATCCTTTTCAATAGGAACAAACCTTATAACTTTTCTTCCTTTTGCTTCTGGAGGAGCTGGTGGATCACTGAAAGCTAGAAGTAAGGTATTTGAGAATAATTATTTTTCTGATGTTATAACATCATATGCAGGTGCAGGATTTTTTGATGATGATAAGGGGTTAAATTATTCTTTTAATTATTTTATGTTAACTGATGGAGCTAAATTTAATTTAACATCAAGCTCTACAATTACAGCTTTTATTCATTTTTGGAGTATATATTTTTCAGCTATTCAAAAAGAGATTGATCAAAACTATCAAGATTCTCAATTTACAATAGATATTCTTACTTCTTTTGTTGGGGCAAATTATCATCTATCTTTTCAACACATAGGTCTGTCAGTTGCTATTGTTATACCTTTTTATGTGGATTTTTCTCAAGATACTCTAACGTATAGAGTGGCTAGAAATGTTATAGGATTTGATAAATCTTTTGTAACTTTAAGATCGGGGGTAGATATAAAAATTGGTAGAGGAGGACTATTAAGTCTAGGGGTATCATATATGGAGTTTTCTAGTAGAGTACTAAATCAAAGTGCAATATTATGGGGGGGGTACTCTCATAAAATTGGGTTTTAAAGGGTGTTTTTCCTAGTTTAAATCTTTATTTTTTAAATCAGCTATAGTAACCTTTTTATGTTTATAAAAATTGAGGAATTGTCTTAAGGGAGGAAGCTTTGAATAATACAGATATTGAAGCAAAGGTTAAAAATATAATTGCAGACTCTTTATGTGTTGAACCAAGTGAAGTTAGTTTAAAATCTAATTTGATGAAAGACCTAGGAGCAGAGTCTATAGATTTTTTAGATATTATGTTTAGACTTGAAAAAGAGTTTGGTATTAAGATTCCTCAAAGAGAAATAGAA
>CACXFL010000044.1 GCA_902766925.1 uncultured bacterium
AGGATTCCTTAAAAGTAGTGAGTGTTAAACTCAACTCTGGTGATAAGAAATTTAGTACAGATAAAGAATTAATCCAAAGGTTTATTCAAAGTTTGAAACTTAGTAGTAGATTAAGCCCAAAACTTACTGTTTTATTACTTTCTCCTCCTTATGATGATAGTATAAAACCTTTGGTAGATATGGTAAAAAAGAGAGATGATTTGATAGTAGGTGTATATGACCTCTTTTTTACTAAGGATTTAAGATATATTCCAGATAGTCTAAAACCTATCCAATCTAAACTTTACAGTGCTGACTTAAATAATTTGGATTATAGTCGGATAGTAAGATCTGTTCCGTTTTTAGATTATGGTTTTGATATAGAAGATACGAAAGAAGATAATGATACTCTATCAGAAAAAGACAACGATTTTCTTAAATATTCAGATGAGAAAAATGATGTGGTAACGGATATAGGATCGTTAACTGATAAAAATTATAGTTTTGTTCCTGGTCCTAGAAGATATAAAACAATTCTAGCAGGTTTGGTAGATAAAATAGATAGAAGTCTTATCGATAAAATTAAACCTGATCTTATTTCTTTCAGAATGAAAGAAACACATAGTGAAAATATTTTACTGCATTATAAAATTGATACACTTAAGGACAATATTCAAAAAAATACGTTATCATATACAGATTTAAATAATGTGGATGATTTGAATAATAAAATATCTTCAAAAATAAAAGGAAGTGTTGTTGTAATAGGGGTTGATGAAACTCAACTTTCATTTGTAGAAGGTAATGAAAAATTAAGTGATTTCATATTAAATACCCCAAAAATTCCATCTTTAACTCATACTGGTTTTCAAAAAAAAGTATCAAGACTGTATCTTACCTCTTGTGCAATATCTAATGTTTTGTCTTTGGATTATCTCAGAATATATAAAAAATCATATGTGTATATAGGAATGATTTTACTATCCTTACTATTTAACGTTTTTTTATGGAAAAGATTTGAATTTACTGGAGCTTTGATACTGTTTTTTTTAATGCAACTGGGGGTTCTTATAGGTATTTCCTTTGTTCTTCAAAGATATAGCGAACTAGTTGTTATTTCTGATTTTATTATTGTATCATGGTTGTCTTTCGTTTTTCTTGGAGGATGGAAATTTAGAGATTATATAGCTTATAACATATATTTGAAAGAAAAGGGAGAAGAAGAAAAACAACTGGCTGGAGAATATGATGAATTTTTGGAAAGGGTTGTAGAAGATATTGAAGCTAACTCTATAGCATCCTTGAATGAGGTTAATCAAGAATTAAATAAGTATAAAGGTTCTGGAGAATCTAATACTACTGATAAAAGTGATGATGGAGGATTGATTTCTGTTTTGGATAAGAGCAGATATACCCTTGAAGAGCTTATCCTGTATGTAAAAGAACTTATAAGATTAAATAAAAAGGTACAAAAAGAAAATATTAAACCAGATATATTTCAGACTGATATTAAAGATCTAATTGAGAAATTAATTGAAAATTTTAAAGAAGAAGTGTCGGTAAAAAAACTGAGTTTTGATACTCAGAAATTAGATAGAATAGTAGTTAAAATAGATAGATCAATGTTAAAAGAGATTTTAACAAATCTAATCTCAAACGCTGTAAAATATTGTTTTAGCTCTTCTGTAATTAAAATTTATACAAGAGTTGAAAAAAAATACGTCACTATATTCGTATCTGATTATGGAATAGAAATTCCAGAAGAAATACGAGATCACGTGTTTGAAAAATTTTATAGAGCTAGTGATGATAATGTTAGAAGTAAGTCTGGATTTGGTATGGGACTTTATTTGAGTAGGTACTTTGCATCTTTGATAGATGGTAAATTGGGATTGTCTGAAAGTAAGGGGAAAAACAGTGTAGAGTTTTATCTTAGAATTAAAAGATAATACTTTAGAATAAGGTAAGAGAATAATAATGAATAATAGAGAACAATTTAAAATACCAACACTTAAAACAATTGGAATGATTGTTTTCTTCTTGTTCAGTATTGGAGTTCTGGTTTGTCTTCTTTTTGTAGGGGGAATGTCTAGATATAGTGGATTAAAGTATATTGAAAATTCAATATTAAATAAATCCCTCAAAAGAGTTAATTCAAGTGTTATTAATTCTAAGCTCGATTCTTCTAATTCTAAAATAAGGATAGTATCTTTTAGTAAGAAAGATCTTTACTCTGGGAAAATAACTAGATCTAAATATCTTCTAGATGCTTCCTGTGAAGATTACACAGATATTATCTTAAAGATCGTTAGTCAAAAACCTCAAGCTATTTTTATCTCATTTATGAGACCTTCTCATGAAGGAGAACAAGTTGAACTTCTTGATAGATTAATTGATAGAATTCCAGAGTATAAGGATAGGATATTTGTTATAGATTCTTTTACAAAAATTTGGTCATACTCTTTTAGTAAAATAAATACGGTAGCTGATTTTCAATGTACAAGAGCACCTCGTTTAAAATGTCAGAGTCTGCAGTTAAAAGACAGTGTGTTTTATAAGATTAAACAATTTATTCCAGTGGATTTAAAAGAATCAGATTCTTATATTTTTAATATTTATCCTAAACGTAATATTAAAACCTTCTCATTTACTGATATAAAAGAAGACGGCCATGATTTTAAAGATAGTTTAGTTTTTTTGGGTAATGATATTGTTCAACCTAGGCTATCTCGTGAAAAAGATGAAAGTATCGTTAAAAGAATAAAAACACTTGAGGATGAACGTTCCCCCTTATATCAGGCTACTCCTCAACATATTTATTTAGCAAGGATAGCTAGAATGTTAGAAGAAGGAACTGTAGCTGTTGACGAAGGAAAACAAAATATTATACTTTGGATTTTTATATGTGTAATAGTATATTTATGTCTTAAACGATTGTTTTTAGTCTCCATCCTTTTAATAGGAACCGTTTCATATCTTGCACCCCTGATTAACAGTTTTATGATAGAAAAATACGGATTGTATTTATCATTAGGAAGTTGGATTTATGTATCTATATTATTGGTACTTTTAACAGGACTTTTGTTTTACTTTTATATTGAATACAAAAATGAAAAATTAAAGCACCAATCTTCACTTAGACAAATAAGTTTTAAACTAAAATCAAATTTTATATCTCTTATCAGTCATAATTTAAATACACCTATATCAAGATTGTATTCTCTTTTAAGCATTGCTAGTATGTCTGGATTTTCAAATAAGAAGTTAGAACAAAATATAGCTGGGATGTTTTTTACCGTAAAATATGCTCTAGGAATTAGAACTATTAAAGAAATTAAAGGTATGAAAAGAACTTGGACTTTGTCTCAATTAATTCAGGATTTTAAAGATAATATGATTCCAGTACTGGTCAATCTGGGCTTTTCAGGAATTAGTGTTGAAAAAAATTCAAGTGTAGATAACCTTGAGGCTGAACCTAGAAGATTTTTATGCAATGAGAGTATAGTAGAACTAGTTTTGGTTGCCTATTTGTCCTTATTAAAAATAAAAGGATATATACAAAATGATGATAAAGGGAGTGTTAAATTGAATTTTTCCTTAGAAGAAAGGGATGATCAACTATATTTTGTAAAGGTAAGTTTTGATTTGAAAAATACTGAAGCTATCTTTTACAAGCTATTAAATATAGACCATATTTTAGATAATGAAATTGATACTAATACAATGGCTATTCGGACGAAGCTTTTAGAAAATTACCTTGAAATATCTAGATCTAAGAATCTGTATGAGTTAACCTCTAGTAGCGAGATTTTGTTTAAGGTGAATCGATCTTAGTGATTTTCTTTTTATATGAAAATTGTTACTATATTAAGGTAAGGTAAGAAGCCTTAAAATGTTGGTTTTAGTAAAATTTATGATGTTGAGAGATATTTATGAGTAAATGGACAGTTGCTATTTTTTGTGTATTTTTTATGTTTTCATGTGATTTAGATCATAAGAAAAAATGTGAGTGGAAGTTGATTCCTGATATTGATAGAAAAGAAGATGATTCTATTGATGAAGGATATATTCCAGTATGTGCTAGAAACTTTATTACAAAAAAACAAGATTGTAGGATGCAGGCTACCTTAGAATATGCTCAAGAAAGTTATGGTAAACTTTTTAGATATGTAGATATAAAAATAAAGAGTGTAGCTCTTCCAAGAACCGTAGAAAGTATTAATTTTGATCGTTGCAGAGAAGAAAACTCTAAGTAAGTATAGATAAAATTTTTATATATTTTATTTTATATTTGTATATTAGATTGGGGTCTTAGTATATGAAGTTGGTATTTTTGAGAATAGTAGGGGTGGTAGGTGCTTTATTGTTTTTATCTTCACCAGCTGCTTCTTTGCCTAAAGACTGGTTACAAGAGTTTGAAAAAGAATTTGCCTCTTCAGATTATACTTCCCTATATATGATGTTAAGTTTTAGTGGATATTCTAATGTCGGACATATTGCTCTAATGACCAATAAGAAATTTTCTCATGGTAAGGTATTTGTCGTTGAACCTAATCAGAATGAAATTTCATATGTGAAGGAATTTATAAAAAAAGATATTGGATCGGATGTAAAGAAATTTGCCAAATGGGATAAAATGGGAGAGTTTAAGTATATAACTTTTGGAGGAATAAGTTACAGGTTTTATCATATAGAAAAGAAACAAGATAATAAACTTGAGATTGTTAAATACTTAAGTATTAATAATCCAAATAACTATAGGGATAAACCTGATAGCAAAGATTATATTGAGCTTAAAGACTTTTTCTTCTCTAAACTGAAAAAATTTGCCATAAAAGAAAATAAAAAAGATTCTCCTGAGTCATCAGAAGATACTTCGACTGATCAAGCTAAATAGATCTGGATAATTTAAACTGTAACGTTAAAATAGTTAAAATACAGTTTGTCTTTTAACGACTCGTTTGTTGTGTTTATATAACGGATGAGCGTTGAGAGTTTTTTTAACTGTTCTTTTTTTTCTTGATGTATAATTTTAGTAACTTCTTTTATAGAATATTGGCAAGAACTAGATACGGTAAGAAGCATTCTATCCTTAAATGAAATTAGTTTAAATCTAAGTAGAATATCTAAAACATTTTCTATTCCAAAACAAGATCTAACTTTTATATCCTCTTTTAATTTAGAGAGTAATTGAGTTTTATTAAGAACCCCTTGTCTAAGATAAAGGGTAGTTAATTTATAAATAGATTTTATAATATAGGGTTCAGGGAAGGATAGATCTAACATAAATCTATGTACTGTTACATCTTCTGGAGAGTAGAACATATAGGTATTAGAACTAAGACCATCTCTTCCAGCTCTCCCTATTTCTTGGAAATAATCCTCCATACAAGAAGGCATAGATGAGTGAAAGACAAACCTGATATCAGGTTTGTCTATACCCATACCAAAAGCCTTAGTGGCTATAAGAAGAGAACCTGGTTCTTGAAGAAAATATTTTAGGGATTCTTCTTTTTCTGTACTAATAAGTCCTCCATGATATTTTTTACACTTGATATTCATTCTGGATAAGATAAGAGAAAGATTCTCAGTCTCTTCTCTGGTAGTTGTGTAAATTATACCAGATCCAGCTTGTTCTTTTAGATATTTTATAAGAAGAAGAATTTTATCTTCATACGAATTAGAAAAAAAAGTCTTAATATTCAGGTTTTTTCGTATAGAGTTTACTACTACAAGATGAATTGAATCGGTCCCAGTTATATTGAATATAGATCTAAGTTTAGATTTGGTTGCGGTAGCAGTTAGAAAGATAAGAGTAGGATTATCAAATGACTTTAAGGTAGAATTAAGTTTCATGTATGAAGGTCTGAAAAATTTCCAATCTGAAATACAGTGAGCTTCATCTATAGCTATGAGACTTACTTGGTTATGTTCTAGTATAAAACGAATAAAACCAGGGGTACAAAATCTTTCCACTGAGACAAAAAGTATTTTTATCTTACCGATTTTAAGTTTAGCTAGAACTTCTTTTTTTCTTTCCCTGGACATAGATGAGTGCAAACATTCTGCCAGGATTGATCTATCTTTTAACTTTTTAACTTGATCATCCATTAGGGATATCAAGGGAGATATAATGATACTTATACCTTGACTCATAAGGGCTGGTAGTACGTAACACATAGATTTTCCGCTTCCAGTAGGAGAAAGAAGAAAAGTACAGGTATGATTCCAGGTAGAGTTAATACAGTCCATCTGATGTGCTCTTAAGGTTTTAAATCCGAAGTAGTACTCACATAACTTAGAAGCTATACTTAAGTAGGTATTTTTATCTTTAAAATGGCTAAAATTAGGGTTCATACTTTTCTCCCAGGATTATTTCAATCCTACAATAGCTTAGATTAGAGGACAATATTATCCGTAGAGTGTAGAACTAGAATATAAATAGGAAGTATATTTTAAGTGCAAGGCTGGTTATTTATTATAGGTTATTTAAATATAGATTTTTTACACCGGATACTATTTTTGATAAGATTTGTCATTGTTAATTTTTGAGCCTATGTATATATTATATAGGTTGAAATTCTGTAACGGTGTATTTGTTTCTGTAGGAAAGTATAAGGAGTTTGTTTATGAGTTATAAAGAGACCAGAAAATATTTAAAAGGTCCTGATAAATTTCAAAAATACGTGTTCTCTCTTGTTAAAAGAGGTGTAGAACACAAACATTTTATTTTATTTGTATTTTTAGCAATATTTTTGTGTATCTGTGGTGGTATTACTTATAATTTGATAAGTTCTAAAGTTACATCCAGATATCAAGAAAAAATTGCTGCGGTTGATAACGAAGTGACTGAGTTTCTATCTAGTTCTTATTTTAAAGATAAAAAAGATGAGGCTAGTGCTGAGGGAACAAAAACTTTATCTGATCTAGCAAAAAAATATGAAGATTTATTTTTATCAAAGCCATCTACCCAGGAAGGAAAACTTGTAGGACTTAAAGCTGGGAAACTCTACCTTGATGATAAGGCTTATGATAAAGCATTGGAAGTTGTAGACAAGGTTATATCAAAAAGTAAAAAGAGTGTGTTCCATCAAGTAGAAGGATATTTTTTGATGTTATCTATACTCGAAGCAAAAGGGGATTATGATCTTGCTATAAATAAGATAGAGGCTTTTTTGTCAAAAGCTCCTGAAAGTATTCAGGCTACAATGATGTATAATCAAGCTCGTTTTTATATAAAAAAACAAGATACCGAGAAAGCTAAATCTATTCTTACATCTATTGTAACAAAATATCCAAATTCTAAAGATTCTGCCAAGGCTTTGGCGTTGCAGTCTACAATAAAGTAGACTAGAAGGTTTGTATGATAAGAACTTTATTTTTGACTATAATAATTTGGTGTTTACTCGGAACTTCTTTGCTTTTTGCAGAACGTATAGCTCCAGCTCATATTATTAGTCTTTCAAAAGATAAGATAACAGCAAAATCAGTTATGCAGAAGGATAGATCTGGCTGGGTGAAGATGGACCAGAATATTATAGTAGGTTCTTATAATGATCAATGGGTTGAGGCATATTCACTAAAGAAACAAAGTCCTTTGTGGTGGCTCAAGACCTCTTCTATGCTATCGGTTCCTGCTCAAGCTTCTTTAGATTCTAAGTATGTGTATCTAGCTTTTTACGATGGATCTTTAATGAAAGTAGATCTTCAGTCTGGAAAAGAAATTTGGCAAGTAAAATTAGATTCTCATCTTAACCACGGTATGACTTTAACTGATAGTGGAGTGGTGTGTTTTTCAGCTAGACAGAAACTCTACCTTCTAGATTCTGCTACTGGAGAAAAACAATGGGTATACGATCCTTCGGTAGTTGTTGATATTGTTCTTGAGGGGGGAGCTTCCCCTGTGGTTAAAGATGGTGCCATATTCATAGGACTTGCTGATGGAAGAGTTCAGAGTGTTGATATGTCTGGAGGACTTATCTGGAGTATTGATAATTTGGATTTTGGATCTTCTTCTAAGTTTAAGGATGTTGTCGGGGAACTTGTTGTAGGATCCAGTAGTCTTATATATACTCGTGCTGACGGTTATGTTTTTTCTTTTAAATACAGTCAAGATAGTCAAGCCCTTTTATGGAAAGATAAACTTACATCTATATATACTTCTAAACTTAGTGTAAAAGATCCTAGTAAGTATATTGTAACAAGTAACGATGCTATCTTCTTATATGATGTAAAAGATGGATCTAAAACAAAACAAGAACTTCTTGGTACTAATTTTTCCCTATATGAAACTCAAAGCTATCTTTTTGCAATTTCTTCTCAGGGTGTAGTTCAAGCTTTAAAAGATGGTAAACTTAGCTTTGTTAAAGATCTTCAAGCAGAGCTGTCCCAAGGAGCTTTTATATATAACGATAGAGTATATTTTGCCTCTTCTCATAAAAAACTATATGGATTTGAATTTGTAGACTAGGCTACACTTCACTTCACTACATTAGATTAGTTCCAGGGACCATCTATTTGAAATTCAGCCATATACATTCCATCAGTATCGGGATTTAGATAAGGGTTAGTTTTTACTTCTTGAACTAGATGTAGGTTAGGGTATTTTTTGATAATACGTGCTGAGATATCTTCATTTTCGGCATTTAAAATAGAACATGTAATGTAGATAATTTTCTTTGTTGGTTTTGTTCTACCTACAGCCTCATCAACTATTGAAAGTTGCAGGGAGGTTATATCTTCGATTTTCTTTTCAGTTAAACTCCATTTTAACCAAGGAGATCTTCTAAGTGTTCCTAGTCCTGAACAAGGTACATCAAGAATTAAACAATCTACATCCAATGAAGTATGGTTTTGTTCTAGAAGATGAACGTTTGATAGACCTGCTCTTTTAGCTCTGCTCTTTAGTTCTACTAATATCTGTTTTCTAATATCATGACAGTAAAAATTAGAATTTTGAAATCTAGTAGCAAGATTTAAACTCTTTCCTCCCGCCCCAGAACAATAATCTACAATACATTTACAACCATGAAGATCAATTTTAGAACAAATCATCTGAGATGATTCATCTTGTACTTCAAAAAGTCCATCTCTATATTCTTTCATACTTTCTAGATGAATTTTAGAGTCAATAGCTATACCATGAGTTAAAAGATGGTATTTGATCTTGTTTGTATCTAGAATATCTAAAAGTTTAGATTTAGAGGTCTTCAAGGTATTTACTCTAATAATGGTAGAAGCTCTTTCTAAAAAAGATTTAAAAAGATCTATGTAATAATCTGGATATGATAACTTTAAGCTTTTTACTAACCAATTAGGAAGAGAATAGATGTTTTCTTCAGAATTTAGGTGTTCTAAATAAAAATGAAAAGAACTTAGATCTTGGTAATGTTCTTGTATAACCTTGAGGGATACAGGGTTTATAAAAGAAAAAAATTCATTTTTTATTTCATCTAGAATACGACTGGGCTCTTTAGAAGATAGAAGATAAGATAAAAATAGAGGGCAGTAAGGATCTGTTTTATTTATAAGGGAAGAATAAGTATCTATATAGGTTTTATTTCTAATGTAAAAATAAAGACAGTCTGAGATAAAAGATCTATCAGAGGAACCAAATTTTTTGTTTTCTTTAAAGAAGGAATATAGAAGTTTATCTGTAGGTACAGAAAAAGCAGTTGTTTCAGATTTAGAAAGAAGAAACATTACCTGATTAAATCTATATTTTAAGTATTTGTATTGTGTATCTAAATTACTCATCAGTTTAATAACTTTTAAGGATCAAATAAGAAAACATAATTTCTAAGATAGATAACCTATCTATTTTTTACCACCAAAAAGCGGTTCCATCTGCCTTTAATGTTGCAAAAGTCCAACTCGTATATACAATACTAACTACTCCACTTGTAAGTTTATCTGCTATTTTTGAAAACTCTTTACTGTGTTCTCCCCAACTAACAACCGATCCATCTTTTTTCAGTGCTACAAAAGCTCTACCATTAGAAAATATATTTACAACTCCACTTGTAAGTTTATCTTTAACTGAAGAAGAATCACCTCCAAGATACTTCTCTCCCCATGTAACAACCGAACCATCATCTTTTAGTACAGCAAAAGCATCATCTGTAGAAAAAATATTAACTACTCCACTTGTAAGTTTATCTTTAACTAAAGAAGAATCACCTCCATCGTATTCACTTCCCCAAGTAACAACCGAACCATCATCTTTTAGTGCTGCAAAAGATCCAGACTTATTAGGAAAAATATTAACTACTCCACTTGAGATCTGTTCTTTTACCTTATAAAAGGTATAATCAGAAACATCTCCCCAAGTAACAACGGATCCATCAGATTTTAATGCCACAAAAGTATTACGTGCAGAAAAAATATTATCCACTCCACTTGATAATTCTTCAGAAACTTTCAAAAACTCTTGTCTAAAATAATCATCATCACGATTATCTTTCCAACTAACAACCGATCCATCATCTTTTAGTGCTGCAAATGCACACTCAGTAGTAAAAATACGTTCTACACCACTTGTAAGTTTGTCTTCTACTTTAGAGGAGTCTCCACCACAGCTTGCGTGTCCCCAAGTAACCACTGAGCCATCAGATTTTCGTGCAGCAAAAGCACCATCTGTAGAAAAAATTTCAACTACTCTACTTGTAAGTCTGTCTTCTACCTTAGATGAGTCTCCACCAAGTTCATCATTTCCCCAGGTAACCACTGAGCCATCCTCTTTTAGTGCTGCAAAAGCGTTTTTGTTGAAAAAAATATTAACTACTTCACTTTTAAGTTTATCTTCTACTTTAGAGGAATCTCCACCGCGTTCATTATCTCCCCAAGTAACCACTGAGCCATCCTCTTTTAGTGCAACAAAAACCCAGCCATTAGAAAAAATTTTTCTTACACCACCTGTAAGCTTGTTCTCTACTTTAGATGAATCTCCTCCATACTCTTTATCTCCCCAGCTAACAGCTGAACCATCTTTCAATAGTGCTGCAAAAGCACATCTACTGGCAAAAATATCAACTACATTATTTTTAAGCTTAGCTTCTACGTTTGATAAGTTTTCGTAACAATTAGAGCTCCCCCAACCAATAACAGAACCATCATTTTTTAATGCAACATAACCTCCATCTTCCGAAGGGAAAATCTCTACTATTCCCTCTAATTTTGTATCATCTTCATCATCTACTATGTCATCAAATCCAGGGATCCACTCTGAACAGGAGAAAAGTACAAAACTCACAAGTAAAACGATACTTAACCTAAAATAACAATTTTGTCTCATTACATACCTCTTTTGATCTATTAATTTGAACGTTTAAAACGTATCATTCTCTCATATAATAAAAAAGTCCGACATAGATACGTTTCTTTAATGAATCCCTAATTAGGGTTATACCGTATGTATAAAAAATAGCCATTAACGGCTAAGTCTTGTACCATAATAAATAAATTTGGTCAATATTAATTGGAAGTTATAACAGGTATAAATTCCTTAAATTATTAGCTCTTGTATTAACTATATGTATTTACAGTAATACATATAAAAAGGTAGATGAGAGGCGGTAATCCTACTCATCTACCCAATTGAAATAACAGACGGAAATTAATTCCTTTTCTGTATAAGAATTCTAACTATCTAACTCCATTCATCCATTTTGTTATAAGAGGAGAAAGAATTAGAATAAATACACCACCTGCAAGAGCGGTTAGACCTACACCGTTAAATACAGATAGGGAAATATCAAGGGTTTGTTCTACTGAGATATTTTCATCTACAGCTGTAAGTCTAGCTATGTGTTTTCCTGCTTGGTGAGCTATAGAAGAAGATAAGAACCAAAATCCCATCATAAATCCTACTAGTCTTGCAGGAGATAGTTTTGTTACCAAAGATAATCCTGTAGGAGAGAGTGCAAGTTCTCCGATAGATTGAAGTAGATACATAACTATGATGAATATAGCTGGTATCATACCGTTTACAGCAAAAGATCTACCAAGTTGAAGTCCCACAAAGCTTAGTCCTAGTAGAAGTAACCCAAAACCAAATTTGATACCTGCAGGAGGATCAAAACGTGTTCCTGACAACTTATTCCATAGCATAGAGAACAATGGAGCAAGAACTATAATAAAGAATGGGTTAAAGGATTGAAAGTTAGAAGCTGTAAGAGAAACTCCTAAGAAAGTCTTATCAACATTCTTTAAAGTAAACACTGTAAGAGCAGATCCTGCAAGTTCAAAGAAAGTCCAAAACATTGAGGTGAACAGTAACAATATGATGATAACCCATAGTCTTTGTTTTTGAACAACATCATATTTAAATGAAACAGCTAGTAGACCAAATATCGTTACAAGTCCTGCTACACCTAGTACATAATCCATTAAATCGTTCTTGTTAATTAAAAAATAAGCTACAGGAACAAGAATCAAAGTGCCTAAACAAGTATAAATGAACCCATTTTTATTAGCTCCTTGAGGAACGAGTCCTTTGTCTTCAAGTACACCTTGTGATTGTGCTAAGAAGAATACGATAAGACCGATAATCATACCAGCTCCAGCAAGTCCGAAACCGTATGCCCAACCTTCAGTTTCTCCGATAGTACCACAGGTAAGACCAGTAAGAACTGCACCTACGTTAATACCCATGTAGAATAGGGTAAATCCACTATCACGATATTTAGAATCTTCAGGATAAAGTTTACCAATAAGACTTGATATATTTGGTTTGAAGAATCCGTTACCAAGTACTAGAAGTGATAGACCAATCATGAAAGTTACATTGTTTGTGATCATCAAAGAAATTTGACCAAGAGCCATGAGTGCTCCACCCCAAACAATAGCTTTTCTATATCCTATTACTTTATCAGCAAGATATCCTCCAAGTAGAGGAGTAAGATATACTAAAGCACCGTATGCTGCATACATACCATAAGCTTCAGTCTCTGTAAGACCAAGACCTGCTTTTAAACCACTTTCAGATATAGAAGAGATAGCATACAGTACCAAAATAGCTCTCATCCCATAGTAGCTGAACCTTTCCCACATCTCTACCATGAATAAATAGAAAAGAGCTTTCGGATGATGCTTTCGGTTCATTGCAATAATCAAAATCACCCATGCTATCATCACTACCCAAGCTATAGCCATTACCCCATAAGGGCCAATACCACCAGACATCCAAAAATCTCCTTTCAAAAATTAAAATTACGCTAATTAAACTTTTTAAAGATCCTAATTAACACATATTGGCTAATCGGTCAATGAAAATATCCAATTTTTACAAGAGGTTAATTTTGAATCAAAATATTTAATAGGTAAAATTCTTATTTTTACCCCTTGTTTAGTTAAAGTTTGATGATTTTATCTAAAAGACCTTAGGGTTTAATTTACGATTTTTAAAAAAAAAATTAATTTTTTTTTAAAATTTACCGAAGACAAGTTGATTACTATTAAAATTAATTAAAATTATGGAGTAATTATAATGGGTCAACCTTCAATTAAACCACAATATGGTGCTTATGGTTATCAATCTGTATCACAACAATCTTTGTATAGACCGGTTCGTTATAGTGAAGTTACTCCAGAATACAAAGACGGAGATAGTACTGAGGTTTTAGATAAAAAGAGTAGAAAGTTAGCTTTTATTATCTGGGGGTGCTCTCCAGGTCTTTGTTTAAATAATCTGTATATGGGAAGAGTAACCAAAGCTGTGCATTTGTTATTAGCATATGTAATATCTAGCGCTGGAATATATGCTAGTAAACATATAGCTACGAGTTTTCCATATTTAGGATCAACAGGACTTCTGTTAGGAATAATCGGAATTGTAGTACTTCTAGGTAATTGGGTGTTAGAGTTTTTTCAAATTCTATTTTTTAACCCCGTGGATGATGAGAAAAAAAACATATTTTAATTAAATCACTATCCTAGAGGAATAGTTAAAAGGAGTTTTTATGCCTGTATCATTGCAAAGAGCATCATATCACCAAGTACCTATGCAACAAGGATATATTCCTATAAGAGAAGAACGCTCCCCAAAAAGATCAGCAGGTATAGTAAAAAGTAAAAAGATAGCCCTTCTTTTTTGGTTTTTTTGTGGAATATATGGTGCTCATAACTTGTATCTAGGAAGAGTTCGTAGGGGGGTGTTTTTACTTACTGCTCCTTGGATACTAACTGTTACGTATATCATGTTAATGTTCTTTATGAGAGGATTGATTGGAATTTTAGTTCTTTCGGCGCTTGGTTTTATTTTTCCTATTTTTATCCTTGGGATATTTATCAACTGGATTATAGAACTATTCCAAATTCTATCTGGCCGTATTGTAGATGATTACGGAAGAATGATTCAACTTAAATAGATATTGATTGAATTATTATAAGGAGTTTTATCAATGGAAGATTATTCAAAAAGAAACAATAATGGAAGTTTTGGATATAAATCACATACTCCTCTAACTCAAGGTAGTAATTCTTTTAGTGGGGTTTATAGTCGACAAACTTTAAAACCAAATTATAGGCGTGTAAATCACACTGATAGTATGAATAAGACGAAAGATATGTCTTTTCCAATGAAGATCTTAGACTCTTCTGTTGAATTCTGTGTTAATAGGTATGAGGAATACAGAAAGAGTGTAAATAATCAACTAACTGATACTCAAAAAGCTATTATTAACTTAGTTTTTTGGGGAATCTTTTTATATTTTACCTATATCGCAGTTTGTATGCCTTGTTGTATAGTTACTAAAGCAGCTGCTCTTCACGCGATGTTTTTCCTACTGCTAGGAAAAATAATATGGAACAATATCACTAAAAGTGAATAATAAATTTAATTATTATTCACTTAACTATTTTAAATAAGTTTTTTAAAAAACTATAGTTTATTATAGTTCATAGCATTCTCATAGGTATACTTAGCATCTTGTTTAAAAAACTTTTGAGATTTTTCTATAGCATTTGATTGACCATGAGAGTTGGATGTTTGAGTTAAAGACATATACACTCTGGTTCCTTCTCCGTTATTAGAAGACACAATAATGGATACAGAGTACATGTTTGTTACATCTTTTGCTTGAGTAAGTTTATTAGCAATAACATAAAGCTCACTATCTTCTAAACTAACAAACTGAGCCATCCCATCATAATCAACAAGGGTACTATCTGTTTCATCTTTTTCATAAGTATATTCAACTGTAGAACTACTTTTTTTATTAATAGTGTAGGTTACACTGCTATCATACTTAAATTTATCACCAAGTTTAGATTCTAATTCTCCTCTGGCTTGATCTTTGACCATATTATAATAAACCGAAGCAGGTACTGTATCTAGTTCTATTCCTCCTATGAAATGTACAAAATATTCAGAATCTATCATTTTAGAACCTAGATCGACAATTTTAGCTTCTCCTGATCCACGATAAAGTTGTATAGAAGAGACTCTGTTACATATGCTTGAAATTAAATCGGCTATTCCATCTTGAGTAAGTACTGAGTTAGAAGAACCAGTAACAGTTTTACAAAAATCTGTTATGGGTTCACTGTGTGGACCACTAGGAGAAGGAGTTGACGAACACGATCCCAGACTTAATGAAATCACTAGTCCAAGAGTAAGTATCAGTATTGTAGATAATCTTATATGCATCAATTTCCCCTTAAATAGGTTTAGATTTACTAATGACGTTGTTTATATCTTAAAGCATTTTTGTGAGCTCTTTTTGCATCATCTTGGAAAAAACCTTCTGCTCTTTCAACTGATAGATCGTGTTGTCCAGCATTATCAGCAGTTTGAGTCATTTCGTTATATACTTTAGATCCATTTGAATCTTTTACTATAATTGATACAGAATACATATCTTTTACTGTTCCACTTGTATCAGATGGATCTAACTTATTTGTAACAACATATAAAGAGTCTTCTTCTAAAGTTACGAAGTTAGCAATTCCATCATATATGAAATCTGCAGGATTTTCTCCACCTTCATCCACAGTTTTATGATAAGAATAATTTATCTGGCTATCAGTTTGTTTTGTTACATCATAACCTTTTATATCTGGATCTGTTTGATAACCGTGAGCTGTAGTTATTTCACTATTATCATCATCCATGCTATATTTAGCTTGATCTTTCATCATATTGAAATATAACTTAGGTGATACATCAGTAACTTTGATTCCACCTTGATAATGAACGAAAGTAGTTTGATTATTTACGTTATTAGTAGTTTGAATCTCAATCATTTTTGGAGTTCCTGAACCAGCATACATCTTCTTTTCTATATCAGAACTGTTCTTACAGATATTTGTAATAAGATCACTTATTCCTTCTTGAGTTAGTATGGAATTTGAAGAGGACTGAACAGTCTTACAAAAATCAGGAGCATCTGGTGTTTCAGCAGGTCCTGAAGGTTTTTTGTTTTTGCCATTAGATCCACCACATGATATTGTAAACGTTACTAAAATAACTACAGATATATACCCAAATAAATATCTCATAATTTACTCCATAAGGATTAAACGTTATCACAGTCTACTTATCGGAGTTAGTGATTAAAAAATTAATGATATTTTATAAGGTATTGATTATACTAAATATAGTAAAAAATCCGAGATAAAATAGCTAAGAATTATCTCGGATTTTTTTATTTCAGTAGGTTAAAATAATTATGGGTTTTGAATATCACACCAATCAGTAAACTCAGGAGTTCCATCTACAACTTGTAGATCTTTTATTTCAAATGTCTTGCCAGCTGAAGAGAGTTGATCGATACCATTTGTTGTTACATAGTAAGGAACAGTTACTCCATTATACTCAAGATCTACCTGTCCAATAAGAGAGAATATAATAGGTTTTGCACTGCCATGACTACATAAACCATTAGGTGTTGCACATTCGAACGATACCTTTAATTTACTATCATCAGTCCAGTTTAATCCATCAAATAAGGTTCCTGGAACATCAGCTGCAGTGTGAACTCCATCCTCTCTCATACTAAGATAATAAGAATTTGAACCTGCTGTTTTAGCTCCTGGAACATCATAGACTTTACCAGATATACCTATAACAGGAGAAGGACGTTCATTATTGCCACTGCTACCGTTATTTATGTTAAGTATGGTATTGTGTTGAACATCATTGAAAAATACATTATATTTGGTTTTGTTACAAACGTGACTAACAGTCTGAGTACCTCTGTGGAATGTATATCCCATGCACACTTTCACTTCTTTTTTATTTGTAATATGATTCAACTTTTCCTCGTTACTCATGTTTTTTATAGCTTCTTTTGCTTCTTTTAAGAGTTCTTGATTTGCTTTGAAGAGTTCTTGAGATTTTTGATTTTCTTTTTTCTTAACTTCATTTTCTTGATTTATAGCATCTTTTTGATCAGCAGGAACTATCCTACACCAATCATCAAAAGAAGCTGATTTTTCAAATAATTCCATCTTTGTTAAATCGTAAGTAGAAACAGTCTTTCCTCCGATATATTTAGGTTCCGTTCTTATGTAATAAGGTATACTTACTCCATCTAGAGTAACAGTTACTTTACCTATTAATGATTGCTTAACTATTTTAGCGGTAGAGTTAGTACTGTTGTGATTACAAGAATTTGTATCAGCACATTCAAGTTTTACTACCAGTTTTTTATCTTCGTTCCAGTTAAGACCTTTTTTGGGATTGGTTCTAAATACTTGGCCAGGAACATCTACTATCTTATGTAACCATTCATCTTCTCTAAATAATTCATAGTGATTTCTATTAGTAACATCACTACTACTTATGTTATAAGCAGGAACACTGTATTTAGTGTTAGAAATACCAGTTACAGTTCTAGGAGGATTTTGGTTATTTAAGTTCAAATCGGTTGAAAATTTTTCATCGTTAAATAAAACATGGTATATGGCTTTATTACAGTAATGGTTTTTAGATTCATCATGAACATATGCCATACATACAGATGTAGCATCTATACTAGTTATATATTTCATTTTTTCATCATTACTCATTTGTCGTATTTGTTCTTTTACTTTAGCTTCATGAGCAAGTTGTTGATCTGCTTTGAACCAAGGATCATCTTCTCCAACATATGGGTTACACCAATCATCAAATTCAGGTTGATTAAGAGTGATATCCAAATTTGTTAAGTCAAATTTAATTGAATTATCGGCTTCATTTTCAGGTTTAGGCATCATAGTTATGTTACGTACTCTTACAAAGTAAGGAACCTTAACACCATCTACAACTACATCAACAGATCCTATTATGGAAGTTTGAACTACATTGTTTTGTTCATGTGAACAAGTTTGACCATGACAATCAAAGG
>CACXFL010000045.1 GCA_902766925.1 uncultured bacterium
CCAAGTACACCAAGTACACCAAGTACACCAAGTACACCAAGTACACCAAGTACTCCAAGTACCCCAAGTACCCCAAGTACCCCAAGTACTCCAAGTACTGAAAATCCTGGTGGAGAAAGTACACAACAACAAAATGATATCACAGATAGCAAACTTGCTAACTGGGATGGAAAATCAGATGTTAGCGAAGGTTCATATATAATTAGCGATCTATAATCCAAAAAATAGATTTTTAAATATTAGTCTAGTGTTTCATAATTTTATCCTCCTTTAATTATAAAAGGGATTCTTTACTAAAGAATCCCTTTTGTTTTATCTTATTGATCAATCTATCAGCTATTATCTACACTGATCAAAATAACCTATCTTACTCTTGTAGAAAAAAAACTTGTGTGATTTTATCTATGGATATAAAAATATACCCTGGATACATCTAGGATTTTTGATATCATAAGTATCCTGGTGGTTAGTTTTTGTTCTTTTGGTTTTAGATTCAAGGATTAAATATGCAAACTAAAGTTATAAGAGAGAAATTTTTAAACTTTTTTAAAAACAATGGACATACAGTGGTTGAAAGCTCATCACTGATACCAATTAATGATCCTACCCTTCTTTTTACAAATGCTGGTATGGTTCAGTTTAAAGATACCTTCCTAGGTAAGGAAAAAAGACCCTATAATACTGCTACCTCCGCTCAAAAATGTGTTCGTGCTGGAGGAAAACATAACGATCTAGATAATGTTGGTTATACTGCAAGACACCATACTTTTTTCGAGATGCTTGGTAATTTCTCCTTTGGTGCATATTTTAAAGAACAAGCAATAAAATACGCATGGAAATTTACTACCGAAGAGTTAAAGCTACCTAAAGATAAGCTTTATGTAAGTATATATGAAGATGATGATGAGGCTTTTGATATTTGGAATAAAACCATAGGACTAGATAGTAAAAGAATATTTAGGTTTGGTAAAAAAGATAACTTCTGGTCTATGGGAGACACAGGACCTTGTGGACCTTGTTCAGAACTTTTTATAGATAGGGGAGAAAAATACGGGTGTGGAAAACCGGATTGTAACGTTGGATGTGATTGCGATAGATACATGGAGTTTTGGAACCTGGTATTTATGCAATATAACCGTGATAGTAAAGGAAATATGACTCCTCTTCCTAGACCTTCTGTAGATACTGGAGCAGGACTTGAACGTCTTGCCTCAATCCTTCAAAACGTAGATTCAAATTACGATATAGATATATTTAAAAATATACTAGAAAAAACTGCTGCTTTAGTTGGGAAAAAATATGGTGCTGATCATAATGATGATATAGCACTACGTGTTATATCAGATCATGCAAGAAGTTCAACTTTTCTAATAGCAGATGGAGTTCTTCCTTCTAATGAAGGAAGAGGATATGTCCTAAGAAGAATAATTAGACGTGCTGTAAGATACGGTAAGAATCTTGGATTTACCTCGCCGTTCTTATACAAGGTATCTCGTTTTGTAGTAGATGAAATGAATGATCAGTATCCTTATCTAGAAAAACAGTTCTCTTTGGTTCAAAGTTATATAAAAAAAGAAGAACAACAGTTTTTTAAAACCTTACAAAATGGACTGGATCTACTGGAAGTTGAGATAAAAAAACTTCAAGCCTCGGGCTCTTCTACCCTATCAGGAGATGTGGTATTTAAACTATATGATACCTATGGATTCCCACTGGATCTAACAATGCTCATCTGTAAAGAAAAATCAATATCTGTAGATGAGTCTGATTTTGATAAAAGAATGGAAGAACAAAAATCTAGATCTAAAAAATCATGGAAAGGAGCTCTTTCATCATCAGTTCTTGACTCTTTTGTTACAGGACTAAATTTTCAACAGCAATCCACATGTTATACCTTGTTAGAATCTAGTAGTGAGTGTATGGGGGTAGTAAGTGAATCTGATCCTGCTACCTTATATGCTGTATTTAAATCAACTCCTTTCTATCCGGAAGGAGGAGGACAAATTTGTGATATAGGAACAGTAAGTTCTTCTGATTTTAGTGGATCCGTAATAGATGTTCAAAAAAAGGCAGGATTTATCATCCATACTATAAAAGTATCCCAAGGATCCTTGAAGGTAGGAGATAAGGTAAATCTTAAAGTAGATGTAAAAAGAAGAAATCTACTTGCAACTAACCACTCATCAGTTCATCTACTACATTGGGCTCTAAGAACCCTTCTAGGAGATCATGTAAAACAAGCTGGATCTTACGTATCAGATACTATGTTTAGATTGGATTTTACTCATTTTGAACAGATTTCAAGAGTAAAACTAAAAGAAATAGAACGTTTGGTAAATGAAAAGATTTGGGAAGCTTCCCCTATTGTTACTGAGGTCTTATCTAAAGAAGAAGCTTTGAACAAGGGGGCTCTGGCTTTCTTTAACGAAAAATACTCTGATACTGTAAGAATGGTAACAATGGGTCCTAGTAAAGAACTTTGTGGAGGAACCCACGCTAAAAATACTTCAGATCTACATATGGTTAGGTTACTAAGTGAAGAAAGTATAGCCTCTGGAGTAAGAAGAATTATTGGGGTAAGTGGATGGTCTGCATACGAATATACAAACACTCAAGATGATATTATAAATGAACTTAGCTCTAGTTTAAAAATATCTCAAAATGCTCTATCTGAAAGAATCTCAAAAATGATTCAAGATGAAAAAGATCTAAAACTAGAACTAGAATCTTATAAACAAAAAGATATGGCAAGAAATGTTGATTCTTTTATAAAGAATCAAACTAAGGATCTATCTGGAATTAAGGTTGTAACAGGAACTGTTGATATTGATAAATCTAGATTTAGATCTTTTTGTGAACAACTTCGTTCTAAAAATCCTGATGGAATATGTGTAATAGGGCAATCCTCTACCCCAGGTAGTGTTACTCTGATTGTAACTGTTGGAGATGGGATGGTTACCCGTTATTCTTCAAACACCCTTCTTCAAAAACTTGCTCCTTGTATTAATGGAAAAGGAGGAGGAAAAGCAGGAATTGCTCAAGCTGGAGGGACTAAACCCGAAGGACTTAGCGAAGTATTCTCTAAGTTAGAAGATGTTATAAAATCTCTATCATAGATCTAGTTTTTAATTTAAGGATAGACCAGGTATTATTATGAGCCAAGCATATTATCTTGTAAGAGTAGCTCCGGAGATTAGCTTAAAATCTCGTCCGGTTGAACAGAGGTTTTGTTCAACCCTAAGAGCTAATATGCAAGAAGCATTTTCGAGTGTAGGAGCTGAGGTTAAAATAGAAAGCTCTTTTTCAAGATTCTATGTAGAGGTAGATTCAGAGTATGAGTATTTATTTGGAAGAATTTTTGGTATCTCTTCCTACTCTAAACTAGATTTTACCTCCTCGCCTGATTTTAACACTCTAAAATCTTCTATTATAAGATACAGTGATAGTGTAGCAGGAAAAAGTTTTGCTGTTAGAGTGAAACGTGCTCATATTAAGGAATATACCTCACTAGAAGCAGAACGAGAACTAGGTGCTATTCTAAGACCCTATGCTGCAAAGGTAGATCTAGAAAATCCTGATGTTATTATATATGTGGATGTTACAGATAAAAGAGCTCTTTATTTTTTAAACAGGGTGGAATGTTTGGGAGGACTTCCTCTAGGAGTAGAAGGAAAATCCCTATCCCTGATATCCGGAGGATTTGATTCATCTATATCTTCTTGGAAGATGTATAAACGTGGAGTAAAATTAGATTTTCTGTTTTGTAACCTTGCAGGAAGTCAATATGAACGAGATGTAACTTTAATCACTAAAGAATTAGTATCGAGTTGGTCATATGGATATAAGCCCCACCTATATATTCTAAACTTTCAAAGGGTGGTAGCAGATATTCAAGAGAAGGTCTATAACCCTTATGCTCAGATAGTTTTAAAAAGAGCTTTCTATCGTGCTGGATGTATGCTTGCTGATAAATTAAAACTTGGCTCAATTGTTACTGGAGAATCTATCGGTCAGGTATCTTCCCAAACTCTAGCAAACCTATCTGTTATCGATCGGGCTAGTTCAAAGATAGTAATTCGTCCACTGATAACAGATGATAAAGTAGATATACTAAGACTCTCTCATAAAATTGGAATGTATCGTTTTAATGAACACGTTAAAGAATACTGTAACATTACTAAAAAACATCCAGTAACTATCTCTTCTTTAAGAAAGATTGAAGAAGAAGAATCAAAACTTGATTCTTCTCTTTTAAATGAAGCTATAGATAATGTAAAACAAATAAAACTAGATGCATTTAATGTAGAGACCTTACTTCAAGATTATTACTTCATAGATCGTATAGAAGATGGGGATGTTGTGATAGATTGCAGAACCCTCGATCAGTTTAAAGCTTGGCATTACCCTACTGCAGTACATATGGAATTTGATCAGCTTGCAAAATCTTATTCTGAGTTTGATAAAGATAAAAAATATGTAATCTATTGTAGTTACGGGGTTAAATCTGTTCTTATAGCTGAGAAAATGCAAGAAGTTGGGTTTATTGCTCATAGTTTTCAAGATGGTATAAGAGGGATAAAGAAATTTATTCATGATTAATAATAAAAATAGCAATATATACAGTAAATCCTATCACTATAAAACTTGTGGTATATCCACAATATTTAATAATTAGCAAATGCCATCTATACGATTATTTTTAATCTCTAGTACAGCTAAAAACCAATTTTTTAAATTCTTGCACTAATTCTTTAGTAATAAAAGGATCAAGATTTAAATACTTTTCAGTTTCTTGAAGTTCTGAAAAACTAATCTTTTCTACAATTTTTTTAAAATCTAATCTTGCAAGAACTTTTTTACTGTATGGTCTTTTATTATCCTGAAAAGATATACTCTTTAAAAATCCTTGAACTCTTCTGGAATTTAGAAATAACATTGAGGTATAAGCATCATTATAGGTTGAAAAACTTAGAAAATAACTCGTATCATCAATCATAACTGGCTTGGTATTAGACACCAGTAAAGAAAAAAGAGGGGTTTTATAAAAACCACTTATTCCTACTTTATATCGAGAATAACTATATCCACCTACTCCAAACATAGAAAACTTAGGACTCCTCTTATATATAGAACTTTTTCTCTTATTAAAAAAAGAGTTATTATCATCTAAATATTTCCAAGTAAGAGGATAGATCTTCTCTATATAAGAAGTATCCTCTTTAATCTTTTTTTGAGTAACAATAACGTATTTAGAGAAACTGTTAATAATAGGACTTTTAAACATACTACTTTTGACAAGAGGATATACTAAATCTTTTTCAATCAAGACAATCTCTCCCTTACCATTTATGAGTTTATGATCCTGGAAGTTTAGTTCCATAATCTTAGAACAATCATGTTTAATTCCTTGTCTCCATTCAAAACAACAAGATCCATCAAAGTTATCTATATTATTAGTAAGTGTAGGTATAATCCTGCCATCAATCAGATCAAGACTAGATTTAAGCTTATTAGGAGAATCTAGATTATATACCTCACAAGATGAGGAAATACTTTTTGGGGAAAGTTTAATATACAAAAGACAACAACTAGCATTAATTCCAAATATTTTTTTTGAATCAAATTCAAACATTTCAAAATCAGTGAAACCAATTTTCCCCTTTTTAACTTCACAAAATATATTTCTAGCAACACTATTTTTACAAAGAAGTGCTATATGTGTATTTGAAAATTTAAAACTTTGAATTAATCTTAATATGATAGTTTCGCATATATCAAAATTACTAGCTCCTGTTATAGCATCAATACCTTTAAGTTTTTTTAAATTAATTTTATTTGGAACATTTGCTGAATTTAATTTGGATAATTCTGTATTAGTAACCCAAGGAGGATTTCCTACAATTAATATATTTTCTCCAACTAAATGGGTAAAATCGAAATTAAAAATATCTGAATTAATAATTTTTACATATCTAGAATCAAAGTATCTCCTACATATATCACAATACTTCTCATTTATTTCTATTCCATAATACTGAGAAGCATTAAATATCAAACTACTTTTTAAAAAATTTCCTCGTCCACAAGTTGGTTCTATAACACAAGACGGACGAACCTTTTTTTTATAAAACAAAAACTCACATACAACTTTTGTAAATTGTTCAGGAGTTTGATAATCACCATATTCTTCTTTATGACTCATAGTGAACAACTCCTTGAATTTCACCGTCTAATGTAAGTAGTCTACTGTACTGAAGTCTCCATTGAAAAGCATTACTAATAGTCAAATATCCTTGCTTAGGAGTATTCTCCAGAATCTTTTGAGAAAGCCTGTCAAGTATGATCTCATCTGCCGGGATATTTCTATCCTCCAAAAAACCTAGAATATCGAACTTATTCGCACCATCTTTTATCATTTCTCTAAGACGTTTGGTTATAGTAAAATCTGCAGTTCTCGATTTATCAACAAAGATCAAATTGTTAATACGGATGATACATCCATTAGCTTTATCTATCTTAGTATAAACAAATATCAACAAATTATAACCCAGTCCATAAATTTTTTGTTCTATACTTCTATATGGACAACTAGATTGCGGTTGATTTATAGAGGTTACTTTTATATCTGTGTTGATATTTCTACTGGGAAAATCAATTCCATTAGCACTACTCCCCATCACAAAAGTATATTTAGATGATAAAAATTTTTTAAAACTCTGTTCAAGATATGTTCCTATAGTTTTTCCATCCGTTATACCAACTAAATTTTCATGATTTTTCCTGGAAAAAGAACTACAAAAAGCCTTTGCTTCTTTAACTAAAAGTGAAATATTTAATTTAGGTTTCACCTTATACATACTCCCAAACGTACAAGATATTAATTATGTTTAGATTCAGACGGTACAAATAACACTATACATCAATACGATTGTATAATATATTTATAAACAAGAAGGTACAACCACAAAGATATTAAATATAATAACCTAGTAATTAGGACAATATATAGTTTTTGTTATATTTTAATTAGCTAATACCTTTATTTATGAACAAGATTCTACTCTTTACCAGCTATAATAAGTAAAAATTCAGATTGTAAACATCACTTATTCCATATTATCATCTTACATATCAATATGGAGGAACTTATGGATAATAATATTTACGGATTTTCTACTACACCTTGGATATCTTCTTATAACAAAACTGATTCAACTCCCAGTACCAAAGATCCAAACCAAGCTCTACTGTTTTTTCTAAGCCATGACTCAGATCCTCTATCTTTCATAAAACAGTTTAACGTATCCAAACTACAATCAAATATTTTTGAAGCAAAATTAAAAAAGAAACAAGAAAACCTAGATACTAAAAATACAGGTTGGCTTGCTTATATTTTAGGAACAGATAGTCTAATCTGGATTGTATCTTTACCTAATACTTCCCAAGATAACTCTTCTATGAAATCTATCACTAAAAGTAGCTTTACTCTCTGTAGGGATTTAGGAGGCTCTTTTATAAAAGAGGTATCTTCTGTTTCTTCTATAAAATCTATACTAATTGATTTTTCAAATTGTGATACAAGTTGTGCTTGTGGATTTCTTACAGGAATGGAGATAGCTTCCTATAGTTTTAAAGATAGGTTTTCTTCTTATTTAAAACAATCTACTCTAAAAGAAAAACCTTCCCTGTATTTTAAAAATATAGATGATTCTACTGTAAGGGTAGCTTCTTATCTATCTACCGGAATTAATCTAGGAAGACATCTAGAAAATCTTCCTGCAAATATTATAAATCCTGAATCTTTTAAAAATATCTGTTTAGATCTTTTTAAACAGACTCAAGTAGAAGTAACAGTATTTGATAAAGATAAGTTGAAAAAACAAGGACTAAACCTAATACTTGCTGTAGCTTCAGGAAGTAAAAATTCCCCATATATGATTCATCTAAAATATAGATCTAAGGAATCTACAGAGTATGTCAGTCTTGTAGGTAAGGGAATTACTTTTGATTCTGGTGGACTTGATATTAAAACAGCGACTGGAATGCTTCTTATGAAAAAAGATATGTCAGGAGCTGCCTCGCTACTTGCTACCTGTTATCTTGTATCTCAACTCACCCCTAAGATTAACTGTGATTTTTATCTAATGCTTGCTGAAAACTCTGTATCAGATACTTCATATCGTCCTGGAGATGTTATTCTTACTAAAAATAACGTATCTGTAGAAATACATAACACAGATGCTGAAGGAAGACTTCTTCTTGCTGATGGTATAGCACAAGCTATATCTGATACCATAGACCAATCTAAACTTATCCTAATAGATATAGCTACTCTTACTGGAGCAAACAGAATGGCTCTTGGTCCTTCTATTATGGGTATGTATACACAAGATGAAGCCCTTGCTAGCTCATTTAAAGAAGCATCCTATAAGGTAGGAGATCCTCTATGGCATATGCCTGTATATAAAGATTATAGGAAAAATCTAGACTCTACCTGTGCTGATATTAAAAATGCATGTCAAGAAAATGGAGGAGGAGCTATAAGTGCTTCTCTGTTTTTAAAACATTTTAGCCAAGGGGTAAAACATGTTCATTTTGATATGTATGCTTATACCGATAAACCTTCGGGAGCTATACTGGAGACTGGTTCTAACGGGCAGGGGGTAGCTCTTTTGACAGAGTTTTTAACCAACCTTATCTAGAGGATCTGGTTTAGTAGTAGTAGAGTTATTAAACTCGGTAATTGTAAACCAATTATTTATTATTTTTATAGCTTGATTTCGGTAATGATCTTCTTCAGTAAGGATTTCATGATAAGCTCCACCTATAGTAAAAAACTGATCTACTATTTTAGGAAAGTCAAAGGACTGGGAAGGATTATCAGTTATAGGTTGATGAGAAGATCTTATTTGAATTCTATACTGGTTTTTTAACCCCTCTAACTTATCAAACCAAAATCTAAAAGTCTTTTTATCTACTACCTGTTCTTTTTCAGCTACTATCATACAAAGAGGTATATTTAAAAGTTGGGTTAAATTCCTAGTATCTAGGATAAAACTACTAGCTTTCATACTGGCATGAAGCCAATCTAAATCTGGAGCTGGTACAGGATAGGGACTGTGTTTTACTTCATTAAAATATTTATAAGAATGAGTTAGGGTATTTGTTTCATATTTTAAACTCACTGAGTTTAAAATATTGGATAAAAGTCTAGAGACTCCTAGATGTCTTAGAGGATAAAGCAGTCTTACAATATGATGTACTATCCTATATTTAGGTAAACGAATAAGAGGAGATACCAGTATTAAGGATTTAGGAGTAAAAACCTTATTGATACACCCATAAAGAGTTATAAGTCCTCCCATAGAATGAGACATAATCATATAAGGTTTTTCCCCTATTATCTTATCTATTAAAAACTTAGAATCTTTTACAAAGGTAGAATAAGAATCTATACTTGCTCTTTTTCCTCCAGAATCTCCCTGACCTCTATGATCCATAGTAAGGATTGCTGTATCTTCACTGAGATCTAGATCATCTAAGATTTTAGAGTTAAGTTCTATCCACTGGGTTCTACCGTTAAAAAAAACAATAAATCTATTAATCTTATCTAGATTTAATTCATCTTCTTTTACCCCAATAGCATATCTAATAGTATGATCAGTATCAGTTTTAATATGAAAATAATTCCACATATAATTCTATCCTCTATCTTCTATTTTTCTAGATAGTTTTGAAATTCTTCTACATAATTAGTACAGTGGCCATCTACCCTACATTTTTTTAACCTATCCCAAATCTTATCTCTTTTTTTAAGATTATCTTCTTCTTTAAATCCAGCCCAGGTATATACCTTAAATCTTTTAGATCTAGCCCATTTCATAAAAGATTTATTAATAAGATATACGTTTGGATGAAGGATTTTAATATTATATTTAGCAGTTATTTTTAAGATCTTACGTTTAAGTTTAGAGATAAATAAAGTTTTCAAAAGAAGATAAGCCAGAGGAATCTTAGGATCTTTTAGAGCTACTCTTTTTAAAAGATTAGAGTTAAAGGAAGAGACTATAACCCTAGAGTACATATCTGTTTTAGGATTATTCTTATTCCAAGAATGTAAGATATCTACTACCTTATCTACCATGGATAAGTCTCTTCCTTTTAATTCTATATTTATTTCTATTTTATCTAGAAATTTATCCAAAACACCTTCTAGAGTTTCTATAGGATCTCCGTTAGGATATCTTAGGTTTTTAAGAACCTGCCAGTTTGTTTTATCTATTCTATATTTTTTCTTTCCTAACTTCACAGTAGGATTATGACATATTACCACCATCCCATCTTTACTCATTCTAGCATCAAGTTCTATACGTGAGGCTCCAAGCAAGACTGATTTTGTATAAGCCGATCTAGTATTTTCCACTCCATTGTATGATTTACAAGAACCTCTATGAGCTATAACTAACATAGACTAACCTCATATCTTTAATATCTTTAATATCTTAAAACCTATTTAATTATGGTTGACATATAATAAATTACTCTGATGTTTCTATTTTTATTTTATTATATTTTAAATCTAGGTAGAAGAAGGTATCCTATTTTTATATCAGTATCTAACTTGTAGTCAAAATAAGCTTTTTATGTTAGGGTAATAATAGGAGAGGTATTTCTTTTTAGTATTTTACAAAAAAGCTAAAAAGATTTTAATTTTTTTAGATCTTAGGCTTAAGGTAGAAACTATTTATTAGGATTTTATATGGTAGGTATCACACAAGAAACCAACTCCAACTCTACAGGAGCACTAGCTACTAATTTAAATCTTTTACTTAAAGATTTTGTACTATATTTAAAATCTATATCTTTTTCTTCTTTTTCTATCACAGCTTATCAAAAAGATTGCAGGGATTTTATATCCTATAGTGAACAATTTGGTATATCCCCTGATTCTATAGGAGTTGATGTATTCAGCAAATATTCTACCTATCTAACAGAAGTAAAAGAGGTTAAACCTTCATCTCTTAGAAGAAAGCTTCTAGCTATTAGAAAATTTCTAGCTTATCTAAACTCTAAAAACATTCTATCTATCCCTCAAAACGAGATAGTTCTTCCACTAAGAGATGATTCCCTACCTCAAAATTTAAAAACTCAGTCTATCTCAAAGATAGTTGATGATATAATAAATTTACAACAAACCCCATCTTCACTAAAGGAGTTAAGAGATCAGGCTATATTCTTACTACTAGCTCTTGAAGGATTAAAATCAAGAGAGATAATCTATCTTGACTGGTCTTGCTTAATAGTTTCTAGTGAAGGTACTACTTTAAAAATACCTGGTAATAAAGCAAGGTTAATAGAAATCTCAGATACTGTAACCAAAGCTCTTCTAAGATACAAACAAGCTCTTTTATCTGAGCTAGAAAGTTTAAGTTCTAACATGTTTGTATGTTTTAAAAGTAGATCATATACTACCTATGAGAATTTAAGTCCTGATGGAATTAAATTTATAATAAGAGAAATCTCAGATAAATACAGGGTAAAATTAAATGCTGAACTTCTAAGACATTATGCTATCTACTATATGTTAACCTGTGGTAAAAGTATAGCGGATGTAAAAGCTCATCTTGGTTTAAAAAGAGATGGATCTATCGGTAAACATTCTAAACTTATATCTAACCTTAACCCTAACAGACAACCTAGCCAAGATTAAACTATGTCATATTATAATTTTAAATCTGAAAAAGACTATGCTATCTATTGGATGAATGAAGCTATTAAAAGAGCTCGAAAAGCTCTATCTCAGGGAGAAGTTCCGATAGGAGCTCTGATTGTTAAGGATAATAAACTTATTGCTTCCGGGTATAATAAAAAAGAAAAGTTAAATCTTGCTACTGCTCATGCTGAGGTATTAGCTATAAATCAAGCTTGTAGGAAACTTAACTCTTGGAGATTGGTATCTACCCATATGTTTGTAACTATGGAGCCTTGTCCTATGTGCACTGGAGCAATGATTCAAGCTAGAGTTTCTAGGCTGTATTTTGGATGTTTTGATCCTAAGGGTGGAGCTATTGAATCTAATTGGAACCTTCATAACAGTAAATACCTCAACCATAGGATTGAAGTTATAGGAGGAGTACTTGAATCAGAATGTGGATCTTTGATTAAAGATTTTTTTAAAAATAGAAGGAAAGAAAATAAGAAGAATAAATAGTGAACTTAACCTAACCTAGCCGATATCTACATGAGGAAAAAGTTTTTTAAAATTAGTTAAAAGAATTTCTTGAACTTGAGCCTGAGATATACCTTTAACTTGGGATAGATAATTTAAGGTTTTAATGATATTTACAGGAGTATTTCTTACTCCTCTTTCTATATTAAGGTAAGGACTATCGGTTTCTAGAAGGATATTCTCTATACCCAGCCTTTTAGAAAGTACCGATAGTTTCGAATGGTTTGGAGTAGTTACCGGTAGAGAAAACATCCAATTATATTTTTTTGCATACTCACAAGCTTCAGATACGTTTCCACAAAAACAATGCATAATAACTTTAGGAGCATGGAGTTTTTCTAAAACTCCTAGAGTTTTTGATTCCATCTTTCTACTATGAACTATCAAGGGTAAATCGTTATCTATTCCAATACGAGCGAGTCTTATAAAAACTTCCTCCTGTCTATCGTAGGTATCTTCCTTCAAACTGTGACCATCCATACCGATCTCACCGATTGCTATAATCTTATGATCTTTAGCAGCTTGATTGATAAAATCAATCTGATCTTCTAGATCAAATTGTTCAGGAGAATAAGATAGATCTTCTATGGGATAACCCATATTATATAAAGCTTCCACTGGATAGATTCCCATTGCAGAATAGACTATCCCTTTATACTTAGTAGCTAATTTCAGTGAAAACTGATTAGAACTTTTATCTGTACCGTTAGATATTACAGCTACTTGTTTTGAAATACATTCAGAAATTACCTCATCTATATCTGAAGAAAAACTCACATGACTCATATGAGCATGAACATCTAACAGCTTCCAATCTGACATAATACAACTATCTTTCTGATACAAATTATCTATTCTGATATATTTATAGTTTAGGATCTACTTCAACATCAACATCATGATTAGGATCTTTTACAGAATCATCTTTTTCCGTATGAGCCTTATCATTTTCATCTTCACCTTCATCCTTTTTAACAGAACAGAAGGTTAACGACACATGATTTACTCCAGGAGTAAGAGATTTTGTAACATATGGACAGTTAGGATCTCCTTCTATGCTTTTAGCTACAAGAACACCTTTGTCACTAATAGAAGCTCCTACTGAAACAACCTGACCTGGTTTAAGAATATTTTTAATTAATTGCTCATTACCGTAAAAATTCTGAGATACTCCACCTACCCTAAGAGTGATAAGAACCTGATCATAAGAGTCTATGTCTACCACCTTACCTATAGATACGATAGATACCAGGTTCTTTGATTGATCATTCCTAGCCCCATCGTTTGATTTACATCCAGTAAAAACTAATAAAGTAACTACAATACATACTATAAAATTTGATCTATTTTTCATATACATCCTTGATTGTGTTATCATAAATCATAAGATTTATGATAACACACATTATTTTATTATTCCAAGTTTTTGTTTTTTTGATTATTCTATACAAGGTTTTTAATTAATCTTATTTACAGGTTGATATTTAGTAGGTAACTATGGTTGATAATCAAAAAGTAATTTTTTCTATGGTGGGTATCAATAAGAAATTTGATACAAAACAGGTTATAAAAGACATCTCCTTATCTTTTTTCTACGGAGCTAAAATTGGTATCCTTGGCCTAAATGGTTCTGGAAAAAGTACCTTACTTAAAATCATAGCTGGGAAAGAAAAGGTATTTGATGGGGAAATGATCTTATCCAAAGGATACTCTATTGGAATGCTTGATCAAGAACCTGAGCTTGATCCCCAAAAGACAGTTAAAGAAATTGTAGAGGAAGGAGCTAGTGAGATAAAAACACTCCTAGATGAATTTAATAAAATCAGTGAAGCCTTCTCAGATCCAGACTGTGATATGGATAAACTTCTAGAAAGACAAGCTGTAGTACAAGATAAACTGGATAGAGTTGATGGATGGAATCTAGATGATAGATTAAATTTTGCTCTTTCTGCTCTAAACTGTCCTCCAGGAACCCAGAAGGTATCTAATCTATCAGGGGGAGAGAGAAGAAGGGTAGCTTTGTGTAGACTGTTGATTCAAGAACCAGATATTCTACTTTTAGATGAACCAACAAACCATTTGGATGCTCAGTCTGTAGCATGGTTAGAAAAACATCTTAGCTCTTACAAAGGAACTGTTATAGCTGTAACTCACGATAGGTATTTTTTAGATAATGTTGCAGGATGGATACTGGAGCTAGATCGAGGACACGGTATACCTTGGAAAGGAAATTATTCTTCTTGGTTAGAACAAAAACAAAATAGGCTGCAAATAGAAGAAAAAGCAGAATCTAAAAGACAAAAGAGTCTTCAAAAAGAACTTGAATGGATTAGAACCCAACCTAAAGCTAGACATTCTAAAAGTAAGGCTAGAATCTCTGCTTATGAGACTGAGGCTTCTCGAGTATATACAAGTATTCCTGAAGATCTTCAAATCTTTATCCCTCGTGGACCTAGACTTGGAAAACAGGTAATCTCAGTGGAGCATCTGGCTAAAAAATTTGATGATAAGGTGTTATTCCAGGATCTAAGTTTTGAAGTAGTTCCTGGATCTATTGTAGGTATCATAGGTCCTAATGGTACAGGAAAATCCTCTCTGTTTAAAATGATTACAGGCGAGCTTAAACCTGATGGGGGTAGTATAAGTATAGGATCTACAGTGAAGTTAGGATATATGGAACAATCTAGAATGTCACTGGATTCCGATAAAACTGTATGGGAAGTAGTTTCTGGAGGTCATGATGATATTCTTTTAGGAAATATTTCTATCTCGTCTAGAGCATATCTAGGAAGATTTAATATCACAGGTCAAGATCAACAAAAAAAGGTTAGGGTTCTGTCCGGTGGGGAAAGAGAAAGAGTACAACTTGCTTGTCTACTAAAAGAAGATGCTAATGTTCTTCTAATGGATGAACCAACTAACGATCTAGATATTAACACTCTAAGAGCTTTAGAAGACGGGATCCTAAATTTTCCTGGTTGTGTACTTGTAATCAGCCACGATAGGTGGTTTTTGGATAGAATCTGTACCAATATCCTAGATCTAGAAGCTGATGGATCTTATAGATGGTTTGAAGGATCTTACTCAGAATATGAAAAAGATCTTATGGAAAAAGAAGGAAAAGATCTACGGGTTAAAATTAAAGGACAGGCTAAAATTACTAAATTTTAATACTGTGTTCCTGACAGTAAAATCCTGATGACAGAGCTAGAGCTACTGCATCTGAAGCATCGTATGGTAAAGTTCCTTTAGAAAATCCTACAAGACGAGATAGCCCATCAGCTACCTCTTCTTTACTACCAGTACCTTTTCCTGTAAGAAGAGTTTTTACATATCTTGGGGTAAGTTCTATAAGCTTTATCTTATAGGAATAACAAAGTGCTATCAGAGCTCCACGAACCTCTCCTAGTTTTAAAGCAGAGCTAGGATTTACCCCACAAAAAGCTTTCTCCAATACAAAGATATCCGGACTGTACTTTTCAATAAGACCTGAAACAAATACCTGAAGTTCATAGATTCTTTCAGTATGAACCTTAGAGATATCTAACCTTACAACTCCCGCATCTATAACCTTAAAATCAGATCTAGATACCCTATATTCTCCTGAACACTCACATACAGCAAATCCAGCAACCCTACTTCCAGGATCTATAGCTACAATTTTAATTTTCTTATTATTATCCTCTATCAACTAATCCTCACTACAATATAGGTATAATTTAAAATACCTTAGATACTCATTTATTCTACTATTTCTTAATTTTATCCTCAAGTAAGTATAGTGAATCTTGATATTGTGATCGAATATTATTTGTATAAAAAGAAATCTACTTCTTTTGGTAACAAAAATTCTTCATAAAAGATGGACACTGCCATCTACCCTGCTAAATATCAATAAATGAAAAACTACTAGTCTTTAATTCGAGCTAGATAACTTTAGTTATATGATTATCTTTAATACCTTGAAATCACACTATTGTACACATGCTACTAATAAGATTTTTAATAAAATTCTTATACTAAAAACACTTCTACTATCTATTTCTTTGATTCATCCTTACAAACAAGTTTAACTCTTGCTTGTTTCTGATAGAAAGAAACTGCGTAACATAAAATACTCTTATAGTTAGTAGGTTTTTTATTGTACCCTTTTTCTATAATCTGAGAAGCTGCCCTTTCACAATCTGAGTCCATATCAGATTCTGCTACAGATTTTTTTGCTTCTATTACTATAAGTCTATGATTTATAGGATCTCGTACTTGAATATCGAATCTACCACAACCTTGTTCCCCACTAGATTGTACTTCATATCCTAATCCCATAAAGACTGTTGTAAGGAATGTACTATAATAATCTTCATGATAATTTCTATAGCTAATACTATCCCACAACAAATCAGTAATTAACTCTGAAGCATTATTTTCATCCCCACTCCATAGGGTTTCCACAATAGTTTTTTGACGTACGGAATCCAAAGTTTCTTTAAATAAAGTTACAACCGTATCTTCAAAAATAGAAGATATCTCTCGATTAGGAATCTTTAAAGTTAAATACTCTCCTTGATCTTTTGTATTTACTTTTGTGACGTATCCTGTCATTAAAAGTACAGACCAAAGATTATCCTCACTAGAATGAGCTATATCATTAGTTATCAGATTACTTATATCCTGACTAAACGTATCACCATTAAGAAGTCTTTCAAACTTTCCTGAAACTCTAAAATCTGTTCTTTTTAAAAAACTCAAAAGGATTTTATTATAAGATACATCTTTCCAATAATTTTTAGGTTTAGTATCAGGATTAATAGTTAACTCAGATACATAACTTACTACATCCCCTGGACAAAATAGTTCAGTTGATCCAAATAAATAACCTGAGTACCATTCTTTTACTGTATCAAGACTAGAATATCTATCAGCA
>CACXFL010000046.1 GCA_902766925.1 uncultured bacterium
CAGCTGTTTTCTCTGTTTTTAGTTTAAAAAGGACCTAGGAATGATTTTTAAGGATCTTACTCAAATAACTGTTATTTCGGGAAAGGGTGGAGCAGGACTTGTAAGTTTCAAGCGTGCTTCTAATCGTCCGAAACTTGGTCCTGATGGTGGAGACGGTGGTTTTGGTGGAAATGTATATTTTGTAGGTAACAATCAGCTTAATTCCCTAAGTGTTTTAAGGTATAAACAAGAATACAAAGCTGAAGATGGTCAACGTGGTGGTCCTAACGGAAGAACTGGAAGAAATGGTAAGGATCTTGAGATTGAAGTACCACTCGGAACTATAGCTTACGATATGGATCAGCAAATAGTACTTGGAGAGGTTACCGAACAAGGTCAAAAGTTACTACTAGCTCAAGGAGGAAAACGAGGACTTGGAAATATTAGATTTGTATCCTCCACTCATCAAGCTCCTGAAGAACATACTCCGGGAGGAGAATCTGTTACAGTAAATCTTCAAGTAGAACTAAAACTTATAGCTGATGTAGGGTTAGCTGGTTTTCCTAACGCTGGAAAATCCAGTCTTCTTAGTAGGATTAGTTCTGCAAAGCCTAAAATTGCTGATTACCCTTTTACAACTTTAACTCCTAACTTAGGGGTAGTAGATATGTACGAAGAAGATTCTTCCATCACTAACTCTTTTGTTATAGCTGATATTCCAGGACTTATAGAAGGAGCAAGCAGTGGTCGAGGGCTTGGATTTGAGTTTTTGAGACATCTAGAACGTACTAAAATGATAGCTTATGTTATAGATGTGTCTGATGAATCTACAACTCCTAGGAAGGTATATGAAAAATTAAACAAAGAACTAGATTCCTACAGTGCTAAATTTCAACTAAAACCTTCATTTCTTATACTTAATAAAATAGATATGTTTGATTCTAATCCCGATAAATTATCCAGTATTGAAAATGAGATAAAAAATCTAGGTATTCCTTATGTTAAAATATCTGCTCTAGTTGGAACGGGACTTAAAGAACTTAAATTTTTTATATATAATCAGCTGGAAAAACTTCGATCCTCAATAGATTCTTCAGATTCTATTGAGCCTAGCTATCAAACAGAAGAATCCAGAAATGAAAAATTAATAGATGGTTTTAGATTAGTGGCAGATATGCGTTCTTCAACCCCAGGTAAAACTAATGAATAGGAAAGAATTATAATTTTATGACAACTACACTAAAACAACCTGGTCCAGATCTTATCCTTTATGGTGGAAGTTTTGATCCTCCACATCAAGGTCATCGTCAAGCTGTTGAAAGTGTATCTAGCCTATTTCCTGAGGCTAAATTTGTTATTATTCCTGGAAGATATCCTGCAGTAGCTGGTAATAAATTAAAAAGACCTCGTCTTAGTTTTGAAGAAAGAGTAAAGATGTGTAAACTTGCTTTTGATACAGAAAGATTAAAATCTAAGGTATCGGTAAGTCTAGTTGAAGCTACTCTTCCTCTTCCTAACTACACGCTAAATACAGTTAAAGAATTTAAGAAAAACTTCCCTGATAAACGTTTTGCTCTTCTTATAGGATCAGATCAGTTTAGAGTTTTTCATCGTTGGTTTAAACCTCTAGAGCTTTTAAAAGAAAGTGCTTTGATAGTGGTAAAAAGAGAAAATGATACTAAAACCATTACTGAATTTATTCATACAGCTCATGAAGTTTTAGAAGGCTTTATTCCTTCTAAAACCTATTCTTATACTTTAGAAAATGTGGAAGATAGCACTTTCCCTTTAACTCGACTGTATTTCAATCAGGATCTTTTTCCTATTTATCTAGTAGATATTAGTATATGCAGAGCTTCTAGTACTGATATCAGAAATATGATTCAAGATAGCAAATCAGTTCCTGATTCTTGGGTTAGCCAGGATATTTTAGAGTATATAAAGGATAATGGTTTATATTCTAATGAATAGAATATATGTTTAAGAGTTTAGATTTAATTTTTGTAGATAATAAAGGATAAAAATAAAATGTCAGATTTATCATTACTAAAAAAAATAGCTCAAATTTCATATGATAAAAAAGCTACAACTATTTTAGCTTATGATCTTGATAAAATTTCTGATCTAACTCGTTACACTCTTATATGTTCTGCTAGTAACGATAGACAAGCAAAAGCAATATGTGAAAGTATTAAAGCTACCCTTAAGCAACAAGATAAAGTACTTCCATATGCTGTAGAAGGAGCTGAAACTGGTAACTGGATTCTAATGGATTACGGTAACATCATAGTTAATATATTCTTGGAATATATAAGAAACTACTACGCTCTCGAGCAACTCTGGGCTAAAGCAGTACCAGTAGATCTAGAGCTAAAAGTAGAAGAAAAAAAGTAATTTTACTGACATTATGAAAATAAAAGTTATAAAAGTTAGTAAACCTAGTTTTTCCCAGATGAAAGATCTTGTTGATATCTATGAAAAACGTCTTAGTGCTTGGGTTAAAGTAGATAATCTCGTTATAAAAAAGGATGAAGATTTTTCTCTTCCTCCGGGAAGTATTCTTGTATGTCTTGATGAACATGGGATAGAGCTTAATTCAAAAACTATGGCATCAAAAATAGAAGGATGGAACCAAGATGGAAGAATTAAAAATCTATTCTTTTATATCGGAGGTCCTTACGGAATAAGTAAAGCTATACTAGATCAAGCAAGAGAGTGTTGGGCTCTGTCGAAGCTTACCTTCCAAGGGGATCTAGCCTGGATGATTTTTTGGGAACAACTCTATAGATCTTTTTGTATTATAAACGGAACTTCTTACCATCATGAATAGTGAGTATGGATATATATGGATAAATTAGTGTTAAATATTCAAGCTGTAGCTTTTGGTGGATCTGGAATTGCTCGTCTGAATGGTAAAGTGTATTTTGTTCCGGACGGGGTTCCTGAGGATAAGGTAGAAGTTAGAGTTACTGAAGAAAAGAAAAAATACTGCACTGCTGAGATTGTCTCCTTTATTGAAAAAAGTCCCCTTAGATCCCAAAGTCCTTGTCCTTATTCTTCAGAGTGCGGAGGATGTCAATGGATTGAAATAGATTATTCTAAACAGTTAGAATGGAAAAAATCTTTTGTAACCTCCTCACTTTCTAGGATTGGAAAACTTCCTGAATTTAACCAAGATCCTGGGATTCTTCCATCCCCTAATCAGTTTAACTACAGAAATAAAATTCTTCTTCGATCGAGAATTATAAAAGAAGAAGGTAAAAATAAAATAGTGGTAGGATTTTTTAAAAAAAGTACCAGAGATTTTATACGAATTAAAACTTGCATGATCTCTGATTCTAGTATCAATCTTTTTCTAGAAGAAATTCAATCTCTAAATTTTAGTGAAGATCTAGTAGGACTCGAGTTTAAAATCGAGGTACAATCCCTGTACCAGTCTAGAATTGAAGGAACTCCACTGGTTATAGTTACCATTTATCCAGCACCCCAAGACAAACTTGAAGTATATGATCCGATAAAAAACACTCTTTCTACTCTAGCTATTGTAGAAAGATGTTCTTTGATAATGGAAGAAAAAAAAAGGTTCCTACTTGAAAAAGATACTATAAAGGACAAAGAATTATCTTTCTATACAGCTCAATCTCAATTTCAACAAGTTAACATTGATCTTAATAAAAAGTTAAGAAGGATGATCTTTGATAAGGTTCCAGAGAAAGCTCAAAGGGTATTAGATCTATTCTGTGGAAGTGGAAATTTATCACTGGCTCTTAAAAACGAATATGTAGAAGGGATTGAAATAAGTCCTTTAGCAATAGAGACTGCAAAATATAATGTAGAGAAAAACGGACTCGATAACCGGGTATATCTAGCAGGAAGTAGTGAAGCTCACCTTTGGAAATGCGTAAAAAATAATGAAAAATTTGATATAGTAATAGCTGATCCTCCTAGGGAGGGAATGTATAAGGAAGTTATTCCTCTATCCATTTTAGAACCTGAAACAATAATATATGTAAGTTGTTCTCCTCCAACTCTTGCTAGAGATATAGCTACTCTAAGTAAGAAAGGATATGAAATCAAAGATATTATCTGTCTTGATTTCTTTCCTAATACTTTTCATGTGGAAACGGTTGTAACTTTATCAAAAGTAAAATAATAAGATTATGATAGAGGATATAATCCTGGGTCCCCGTCAAAATAAAATTTAATCTTTTTTTGACTGGGATCTATCTATACTATAGCTTACTCAGTATAATTCTAATGAGATAAAAGAAGCATTATCAAAAATAAGACTACTATAATCCAAGCTGTAGGTTTTACTTCTCTAAACTTGCCGGAACATACCTTTAGCATTACATACGCCAAAAGTCCAAAAGCTATACCGTTTGAAATATTAGAGGTATAAGGCATCATACATATGGTTAAAAAAGCTGGAAGGGTACTATCAATTCTATGCCAATCTAAATTTTTAATTGATGACATCATAAGTACTCCTATATATATCAAAGCAGCTGCAGTGGCACACCCCGGAACTAGTTGAGCGAGAGGACTTAAAAAAGCCGCGATAAAGAAAAACCCAGCTACAAACACTGCAGTAAGTCCTGTTTTTCCTCCTTCCGCAATTCCAGTTACTGATTCAATATAAGTTGTAACTGTAGAAATTCCCATTGTAGATCCTGCGACGGTAGCACAAGAACTTGCTATCATTGCTTTACTAATATTAGGTATCTCATTATTCTGTAGTAGTTTTCCGTGTTCACAAGCAGCTTGTAAGGATCCGATGTTATCAAAAATATTTACTAAACAAAAAGATATAGTCGTTGTTATCATAGTAAGTATAAAATTAAAAATTCCATTTTTTTCAATATAATCACTAAAATCAAATCCAAAGCTAAAAACCTTACAGAAAGAAAAGTTAAAAAATTCTTTGAGTGACTCCATAGGATTAAATGTTTCAATCTTTACATCATGATTAAATCCCGGAATAATCCATATAAGTAAATAATATAAAATTACTCCAGATAGTATTCCAAAAAAAATACCCCCTTTAATATTTTTTTTCACTAAAACAGCAATAATAATTAAACTATAAAAAGTAATAAAAGCAGGAATAATTTGTTCTAATGGAGTATGAAAAATATTAAATGAATTAAGTGCCAGTCCAGTTGTTTGAGAAGAAATTATTATCCTAGAATTTTGAAGTCCCAGTAAAGTTATAAAAAGACCTATACCAGCAGGTATAGCATATCGAACACTATCAGGAATTGAAGCATATATTTTTTTTATTCCTCCTGTAATAGTTAATACTAAAAAAATTAATCCTTCGATCAAAATAATACTCAAAGCATTCTCATATGAAAAACCTAACGAGATACAAACTGTATAGATGAAAAAAGCATTAAGCCCCATTCCACTAGCTAGTGCTACAGGAAGTTTAGCAATTAATCCCATCAGCAAACACCCTATAACTGCAGACAGTGCTGTTCCTACATATATAGCTCCAAAAGGTATACCTAAAACATTTTCTTCTGTTCCAAGTGGATTAGTATACATATTTGCATTAACTATCAGGATATATATCATTGAACAAAATGTAACAAGGGCTGCAATAAACTCTTGTCGTACACTTGTTCCATTTTTTTTGAGTTCAAAAAATCTTTCCATGCTGTACTCCTGTATGCCACCGTAGTATAAATTATGGACTAAATCTTAGTATAACACGGGAGAGATATTTTGTAAAAAATATAAAAATAATACTAAGTTACATTTTATATGGATACATCTTATAGCCCATATAATAACTATAAAAATATAGTAGTATTTTAGTTCGTATCTTGATAACATGTGCCCTTTCTTTAACATGTTGATTATGCGGTAAATTAAAGCTGGATTGTGAGATGTTCAGATATTTTAAAATAATTATTGTTTCTATCTTTCTACTTCTTGTAAATGCTTCTAGTATTTATTCGATGGAGGACAATATCCACGAATTTAAACTTCCCAGCTCTTATGCTAACAGTTTTAGAACCTCACTACTTGCTGATATTCTTCTTGATTTAATTGATACAAAAAATACGTATTCAAGCTTTTCAATATATGAGGTAAAACCTCTAAACAGTGATCAACTCATTGGACTAGTATATGTGATTTATAGTAATGAGTTTGGATATCAAATTGTTCCTGTTGTAAAAGCAGACTCCGTAGATAACGATCTACTAGTATTAGAGCTTATAAACGCAACGGTATCTACTTTAAATATAAAGAAATTATCTATTCCTACCAGTTTAATAACCAAAACTCAAAACTTGAACTATCTAGGATCATATTACGAACAGTTTAATCCAAATAATGCTACCTACATTGAAAAAACCTCCAAAGGTGACTATAAAATTGTTAATGTTTTTGGAACACCTTTGAATGAATTTACTACTCTAACTACCTTTTTTTCTAGCACTCAATGGCCTTCTAGCTTTACATTAAAAGAAAGAAAGGTAAAAACTGATACCTATCTTCAAGTTTTAAATACCATAGCAGATGTTGACAGCTGGAACAGAAAAGATCATTCTACAATTCTTCAAGAAGTTCATTCTGTATTTTCAGATATTTATTATTTTATAGATCATCAAAGTCTACTCAAAGCACATTATATGCTTTTGGCTAGACACTCTGAACTATCTGATAAAGTTAGTTTATTTGATTATCTAGAAGCTTTAGCTTATTTAGACTTTTCAAAAATTAACCTAAATCAAAATAAAATAGCTAATAAATCTAACTTTGAAAATAGTAAAGATATCTCAAAATTTTACATATATATGATTGAAAACTTCTCTGAATATATAAATTTTAAAGTGTTTTATGGGACTATTTTTCAAAAATTTTTCTCAAATCCTCCTATAGAATTAAGAGTATCAGTAAAATATCACAATATTACTCATTTTATTAGATCAAACAGACTAACAAAAAAAGGAGAGAAAAACCTGTATGATATTCTTATCTATCTTCATATACATCATCTTAATTTTTTTGAAGATCTAGTTTCAGCTATGTATTCATATAATCCTGTATTAGTTGTGTGTTATTTATTTACTGTTCCTTCTATAGCTATATCAGAAATATTAAAACTAAGTGATGATGAATTTAAATCACTTAATATCTACAAAAATGTAGATAATCTATCTTATAATGCAGTTTTAGATTTTATAAAAAAACATTCAACAAAAAGAAATATTATTTCTATTAATAAAGTCTTAGAATACAAAAAATTAATTATCTCTTTACTTCTTAAATCCAGACAACCTACTAACCTAAAGTGGGCATATACCATACTGGATCAGATTAGTTCTCATTCTATACATAAACTAACAATAATTGATGTAACTATGATTTATTCTATATTCTCTGGTTTAAATCATCTTGAGATTCAAGATATTAAAACTGTAGATGAACTGTTTATTAAATCAAATCTTATCTCAGAAATTAAAAAACTACTTATTTACTCTGCTCATAGTATAGATTATGAACATTTTAATCCTTCAGATCCTGATCTTTTAACTTATCTTCCTAAAAGTGTTCTGGATTTAATTGATAAAATCGATAGTTTCTCTCGAAAGATTTTATCCCAAGGTTGCAAAGATAAATTTTCTAAACCAGATGAGCTGTCTTCAGATACCGGTGAGACTAAATAGAATTATTATTTATTCTAAAATTCCAGTCTTCCTGCTCCCCAGTAGATATTTGATCCATCTGATCTAATGGCAACAAAACCTTGATTTTTAATAGGTATTATTCTATCCACTGTAGGTGTTCCATCTAGATCTTGCTCGACACTACTACTATCTCCTCCGTAACTAGGATGTCCCCAAGTTATTACAGAGTAATCTGGTCTTATAGCAGCAAATCCAGATCCAGCACTTCCCGAGATTGTTACCATTGAAGTTTGTTCTTCTGCTTCAAGATCTACTAGAACTGATCCAGGAAAGCTAATAGATACTCCACTACTATCTCCTCCAAAATTTTTGGATCCCCATGTTATAACAGATCCATCAACTCTCAGAGCTGCAAAAGCTGAATAATTTGAAAATATGTATTTTACATCGCGGGTTCCATCAAGCTCACTCGATACACTGGCTGAATTTCCTCCGTAGTTTGAATTTCCCCATACAACCACAGATCCATCTGATTTTAGGGCTGCAAAAGCTCCTCCACCAGTTGAAAAAAGTTTAGTTACAGATCCAGAAAGCCTGGATGATACTGAAGAAGAATTTCCTCCATAGCTATTAGATCCCCAAGTAAAGACAGATCCATCAGAACGTCTGGCTGCAAAGGCATGATAAGTAGAACAAAGTTCTACTATAGAAGATCCACCACTATATAACTGAGTTTCAGGATCCCCTTCAGGAGTTCCTGTAGTATATCCCCAAAATACAACAGATCCATCAGAACGTCTGGCTGCAAATCCTCTGTAACTTGAAACTATTTCTACTACATCGGTGTCTCCATTAATTAACTCACTCACCCCACTACTATCTCCACCAAATTGAGCGTGTCCCCAAGTAACCACCGATCCATCAGATCTTAACGCAGCAAAAGCTCCATAACTTGGAACAACATCTACTACTCGATTTGTACCATCTAGGTCCTCAGCAACACTGGTATAGTTTCCTCCATAAGCAGCTTCTCCCCAACTTACAACAGAACCGTTAGATTTTAGAGCCACAATAGCATAGTTATTTGAAAATATTTTTTCTACTCCTGTTGATATAAGGGAAGATATAGTTGCATTTAGGATTCCTCCATAACCCGAAGTTCCCCAAGCTACAACAGAGCCATCCTCTTTTAATACTGCAAATGCTCTTTCAGTTGTAACAACTTGTCTTATAGGAGTAGATCCATCAAGACTAGTTTTGGCACTGACCATATCTGTACCGTATTCCATACGCCCCATAGTTTTGACTATGTTATCAGCTTTAAGTATTACCGCTGAGTAAATATTTGAAGCTACATCTGTGATTGGATCAGCTAAAAGAGCTTCTTCTTTTTGAGGCCAGTGAAGCTCCTCTCCATTAGCTAATACTGCGGTAAAGCTTATCCTATTAGCCCAAATACTTACTACCTCGTTTTCTTCTAACTCTGCGGTGACACTTTCAGTATTTCCACCATATGAACTATCTCCCCAACTCACTACCGTTCCATCCGATCTAAGAGCTAAAAAAGCCTGATAACTTGAAGCAATTTTAACTACTGGAACCGTTCCGTTTAATTGATCTGCTACCGAGTTAGAATTTCCTCCAGATGAAGGCGCTCCCCAAGTAATTACAGATCCATCCAAACGTAAAGCCGCGAACGCATACTTAGTTTGATAAATGGATACTACTGGAATATGACCATCAAGTTCTTGGGATACCGAAGAAGAATTTCCTCCATTGAAAGTTTGTCCCCAAGTTACAACCGAACCATTAGATCTCAGAGCTGCAAAAGAAAATCCTGTTGCAAACATTGAAACTACCCGATTTTGATCACTGAGTTCTTCACTCACACTTGAAGAATCTCCTCCATGAGAATTTAGTCCCCATGTTATAACCGATCCATCAGATCTAAGGGCAGCAAAAGCAAAAGTTGTTCTGTAAATGGCTATTACACGTATAGTTCCATCTAATTCGTCTGCTACACTACTACTATCTCCACCGTTATCCTCTCTTCCCCAACTAACTACCGATCCATTCTCACGAATAACCGCGAAAGCATATCCACTTCCATAAACTGCAACCGCAGGACCACTGGTATCTACCTCTCCTGTAAGACCTCCATAAGAAGGAGCTCCCCATGCGACAAAGGATCCATCAAGATGCACAGCACAAAACGCATAAAGGGTAGATTTAATCGTAACTACTTTCTTTTCTCCATTTAGTTCACTAGCTTCTCCTGAAAATTTTCCTCCGTAATTAACATTTCCCCAGACAATAACTGATCCA
>CACXFL010000047.1 GCA_902766925.1 uncultured bacterium
AGTTTAATCGGTTAATTATTTAAGTTATACTAGAATGTGTAAACTCCATTTAAATAATTATTTTTATATTTATCTTCATGTAGGACTGTAAATGGCTGAAGAAGAAAAAAGTAATGACGATCGTACCGAGGAAGCTAGCCCCGAGCGGAGGGAAGAGTTTAGGGAACGAGGTCAGATAGCAGTTTCCAGGGAACTAACCTCAGTAGCAGTGCTTGCTAGTGTGGTAGGACTTCTTATTATCTATATTCCTCACCTTGCAGATAAACTCCAAAAACTTATACTTAACTATCTTCAATCTATATCTGATACAAGAATATCAAGTACAAACTTTGCTGAATTCTTCTTCTCTCTCATGAAAAAATACCTTGGAATTATTCTGCCACTGTTTGCAGTAAGCTCCATAATAGCAATAGCAGTTACAATGCTTCAAACTAAATTCAACTGGTCTTGGAAAAGAATTAAACCTGATTTTGGAAGACTTAATCCTATTAAAGGAATGGCTAGATTCGTGAGTATGTCATCACTAGTAGAACTCGCTAAAGGAATAATGAAGCTTTCTGCAGTAGGAGTAGTAAGTTATTTTATATTAGAGAAAGTTTGGTCTTATTCTCCAAGTTTACTTAATATGCCTCTTGATTCTGTATGGGGATACTGGGGATCTACCACTCAGAAACTGTTCTGGCAGGTATCTATCCTTCTTCTGGTAGTAGCGATCTTAGATTATGGTTATAATTTCTTTAGCTTAGAAAAAAAGATGCGTATGACCAAACAGGAAGTTAAAGAAGAATTAAAACGTAGGGAAGTAGATCCTCATATCAAAGCAAGGATTAAGCGAATGCAGAGGGATTTATCCACCCGAAGAATGCTTGATGCTACCCGTAATGCTACAGTTATAGTTACCAACCCTGAACATTTTGCTGTAGCTCTCAAATATGAACTCGGAATGCCTGCTCCTGTAGTCATAGCTAAGGGCATGGATTTTCTAGCACAAAGGATGAAAGTTGTCGCAAGAGAAAATGATATTCCAATAGTAGAAAACAAACCTTTGGCTAGAACCTTGTATAAAATTACCCCGGTAGGAGCTACCATACCGGAATCATTGTATAAAACTGTTTCTGGAGTAATAAAATACGTATTTAAGCTAAAAGGTATAAAAATCGGTTCCAAAAAAGTAACAGTTTAGAAATTAAATGGTAAAATATATATAGAGAGCAAAATATCAAAAAATTTATAATTTTCAAATTACCATAAAAATAGGACAGCTTTATGGCGACCGGTGCCAAGATTGAATCCAGAAAAGGACTCGCTTCACTTTTCAAAAGTGCAGATGTACAGTTTGCATTTGGACTAATTGGAATAATCTTTGTAATGATCATTCCTCTTCCTCCTATTATGCTTGATGTGCTACTATCTGTATCTATTACAATGGCTGTGTTTATTTTACTTATTGGTATATATATTAAAGAACCACTTGAACTTTCTACATTTCCTACAATCCTTCTTATCACAACTTTGTTTAGATTAGCACTAAACGTAGCAGTTACTAGAAGTATTCTTCTTAACGGTCATACTGGAAATGTTTCCCATGTAGTTTCCGCGTTTGGAAACTTCGTAGTAGGAGGTAATTACTTCATAGGGTTTGTAATATTTTCGATCTTAGTTGTTATTAACTTTATAGTTATCACTAAAGGTGCTGGCCGTGTTGCTGAAGTATCTGCAAGGTTTACTTTGGATGCTATGCCAGGAAAACAAATGTCGATAGATGCGGACTTAAATGCAGGTATCATTGATAGAGATGAAGCAAAACAAAGAAGAGCAAAGATTGAACAAGAAGCAGACTTTTATGGATCAATGGATGGGGCTTCCAAATTCGTTAGAGGAGATGCTATTGCTTCCATTGTAATTACTATCATAAATATCGTAGTAGGACTTATAATTGGGGTAATATACCATAAGATGAGTTTCTCACAAGCTGCTCAAGTATTTACACTCTTTACTATTGGTGATGGTCTTGTGTCTCAAATCCCAGCTCTTATCATATCTACTGCAGCTGGTATCGTAGTAACCCGTGTAGGATCTACTGAACAGCTGTCTTCTTCACTGTCTGCTCAAATGCTCTCTCATGCAAAAGCGATGTATATCTGCTCTTGTATGCTGGTAGTTCTTGGATGTATTCCAGGAATGCCTTTAATCCCGTTTTTGTTCCTTTCTTCTATCTTTTATATGTGTGCTAGACTTTCTTCTAAAAAGCAACAAGCAAAACTTCAGTTTGAAAAAAGTTTAGAGCAAGAATCCTTAAATGAAAAATCAGATTCTGTAGAATCTCTTCTTCATTTGGATACTCTCTCTTTAGAAGTAGGGGTAGCTTTGATTCCTCTTGTAGATAAATCTCAAGATGGAGAGATCTTAGAGAGAATTGTATCAGCTAGAAAACAATTTGCTCAAGATCTTGGAATTGTAGTTCCAATGGTTATGGTAAAAGATAATATTCAGCTTCGTCCTGGAGAATATCAAATTCTTCTTAAAGGTAACATCATAGGAAAAGGCTCTCTCCTACCTGATTATTATCTAGCAATG